>DMLD01000094.1:0-4854 GCA_003453515.1 Lachnospiraceae bacterium | reverse complement strand
CCACGCTTAGATAAGCAGGACTCGCACAGAGAAAACTCCTGCCGCCGATGCTTTGATAAGTAGGATTATGATAATTGGTTTTCTATAATAAAGATATTGGAAATAGAGATACACTACGTAAAAATTTTGCCGATATTGGGAAACAGGATATAATCAATAATCCTGTTAATGATGGTTTGACGAACAGGGATACGCTACAAAATAAAGAATTACTATTATATGATTGGAGACTGTAATGATTCTTGCATGTGATCACTTGGATAAGATGTTTGGCGATAAGATGATTCTTAAGGATGCCTCGTTCCATATTGAAGATAAGCAGAAGTATGCGCTGATCGGGATCAACGGAGCGGGGAAGACTACTCTGTTGAGGATGATCATCGGGGAGGAGCCTTTGGATGGAGGAAATGTCACCAAGAACAGGGAGGCTACTATCGGTTATCTGCCTCAGCAGCTTGGCTATCACTCCGATAAGACTATTTACGATGAGCTGTACGGCGTGCGTGACGATATTATTTCTCAGGAGAAAAGGATTCATGAGCTCGAGGAGTTGATAGCGGGGTCCGGTAATACTACCGGTGATTCTTTGGGTAAGGCATCAAATAAAGCCTCAGGCGAGTCCCTGCTTGAGACCTATCACAGGCTGCAAACTGATTTTGAATTGAATGACGGCTATGCCTATCCTTCCAAGGTCATGGGCGTTATCAACGGCCTTGGGCTCGGGGACGGTGCAAGGGACAAGATCATTAACGAGCTGTCCGGAGGACAGAAAACCCGGGTTGCTCTTGGCAAGCTACTGCTCAAAAGCCCCGATCTGCTGATACTCGATGAGCCGACAAACCATCTTGATATCGCTTCGATAAGATGGCTAGAGGACTATCTCTATTCTTATCCGGGCGCTGTTTTGATCGTTTCTCACGACAGATACTTTCTCGACCGCTTCACGGATCAGGTGTGGGAGCTTGAAAGGGGTACTCTGAGAAACTTTAAAGGAAACTACACTGCTTATATCAGGCAAAAGGACGTCCTCAAAACAACTCTCAAACGTGCCTACGAAAAGCAGACCGCAGAGGTAAAGCACCAGAAGGCTGTCATTGAAAAGCTGCGTTCTTTCAACCGTGAAAAATCCATCCGCCGCGCCGAATCCAGAGAAAAGCTCCTCTCAAAGATGGAACTTATGGACGATCCGGACGACGTGACCGCATCCATGCACCTGAAGCTGGAGCCTGCCGTGATAAGCGGCAAGGATGTTCTTTCACTCAAGTCTCTGAAAAAATGCTTTGGTGACAACTGCCTTTTCAGCGATACAGATTTAGAGGTCAGGCGCGGTGAAAAAATAGCAATAATCGGAGACAACGGGACCGGTAAAACCACTCTTCTCAACATGATAAGAGGCAACGAACCCTTCGACAACGGAACGATCACTCTCGGTACCGGAGTCGAGATCGGCTACTATGATCAGGAGCATGGCATACTTCACGAGGATAAGACTGTTTTTGACGAACTTCAGGACGATTACCCCTATCTCGATGATCTGATTATCAGAAACACCCTCGCGGCATTTTTATTCACGGGTGACGATGTTTTTAAAAATATCAGCATGCTCAGCGGCGGTGAGCGCGGGCGGGTTTCTCTTGCCAAGCTCATGCTCTCGGAAGCCAATCTTTTGCTCCTCGACGAGCCGACCAACCACCTTGACGTGGTCAGCAGAGAGGTCCTTGAAAATGCGATCAACGAATACAGCGGTACCGTGATATGCGTCTCTCATGACCGGTATTTTATAGATAAGACGGCGACGAGGATCTGGGAGCTTAAAAATGCCCGCTTTTACGATTATTCAGGCGGCTACAGCTATTATCTTGAAAAATGCGAGCTTACGTCAGCTCCGAACGATATATCAGCATCAGGCTCTGCCGCGGCAAACTCAACTCACGGTATGGCTAAGCCTGCCCAAAAATCCAGGAATAATGCTTCCGAGGCAGCTAAAAGCAATGCCGGTGATAAACTGTCAAACAAGGAATCATGGCTTGCCGACAAGCAGAGACAGACAGAGCAAAGAAGGCTGGAACGCGAATGCGCCGCCGCCGAAGCAAGGGTCGAGGAACTCGAGAATGCGCTTGCCGAAATAGATACAAAGCTCTCCTCTCCCGACATTTGCACGGATATAGAGGCTTTGACACATCTGACCGCTGAACGCGAAAAAACAGACACCGCCCTGAACGAAGCGATGTCTGAATGGGAATCCTTAAGTGAAGCCCTTGAAGAATTTGCATAAGGAAACGCAGATTTGATCATTGTATCCTTAAAGAATAATATTTCCGAACTTTTCTATGGATGAGCTGACGAGCTTTTTGAAGTCTGCCGCCACCATCTCGGCTGTGTTTTCGACCTCTGCGTGAGAGATCGGTCTTGAAGCCGAGCCTCCCGCCATGTTTGTGATACATGACACACCACAGACCCACATATTCATGTGCTTTGCCACTATTGCCTCTACCGCCGTGCTCATACCTACGGCATCGGCACCCAGTCTTCTTATCATCCTGACTTCGGCGGGCGACTCGTACTGCGGTCCGGTCGTCTGCAAATATATCCCCTGCTTCAAAAATATCTTGTTTTCCATCGCGGTTTCTTCGATGATCCTTCTCAATCTCATATCATACACACAGTTCATCGACGGAAATCTTGTCCCCCACTCATCTACATTTTCGCCGATCAGCGGTGACGGAACAAATGTTGATATCTGATCGGTGATAAGCATCAGATCGCCCTGTTCGAACCCGGTGTTAATACCGCCCGCGGCATTTGTCAAAAACAGTATCTTGGCTCCGAGTGCCGACATCACACGAATGGGCATCACTACCTCCTGCATGGTATATCCCTCGTAGTAGTGGACTCTGCCCTGCATGATGACAACCTTCACATCGCCCATATAACCAAAGACAAATCTTCCGCGATGCCCCGGCACCGTAGACATCGGGAATTTATGCAGATCGGAATAGTTGATGACCGCCTCTTGCTTTATCTCATCCGCAAGATCCCCGAGCCCGCTTCCGAGAACAAGCGCCACATCCGGCTCGAATTCAGTCACCCTTCTTATCTGCTGAATATGGTAATCGACAACCTCCTTAAGCTTATCCTTTGGTAACATAATGATCCTCCCATCAAGTTCTGATTTTATGTCTTTTATACTGATTATCTGTTCCTGTAAAATTTATCTTTTTTTATATATGATCTTCTGCGGTAAGCCTTATGACAATAGATCATCGTCAAACAATCTGTCAAATATCCCGTCGCCAAGCCACAGCCCGTCATCCGTAAGCATCAAGCTCCCATCCTTTACACTCGCAAGCCTATTATCGATCAGATCGTCTATTATATTTATCCAGCTCTTATAAAGCTTAGGATACGATGAGTACCATCTGTCAAGGTCTATCCCCTCAGACATCCTGAGCCCGAGATAAAGCTCCTCTATCAGCGCCTGTCTCCTGCTAAGCGTTTCCTTCTCTCCGGCAACAGGCTGATCGTTAAGCATAAGCTTAGTATACCGGGCAATGTCCCTGATATTTACATATCTCTTGCCGAATCTGCCCTCATCTCTCAAAAAGCCTGCCGCAGAAGGCCCCACGCCAATATATGAGCCTCTCTTCCAATAATTTATATTATGCCTGCACTCATATCCCGGCTTGGCAAAATTCGACACCTCGTAGTGCTCATATCCTGCTTCCTTAAGCAGCCTGCAAGCCATTAGATACATATCGGCATCGTCATCCTCGTTCACGGGTCTGACATCCTTATATTTTTCATAAAAGCGGGTCCCGGGCTCTATGATAAGGCTGTAGGCAGATATATGCTCGGGATCAAGCCCTATTATGATCTGCAATGTTTCACGGTACGTATCCAATGTCTGTCCCGGGATCGCACTCATCAGATCGACATTGATATTATCAAAGCCCGCCTCTCTTGCCATGCTGTACGTTCTCAAAAAATCGTCAAAATCGTGGATCCTGCCAAGCGTCCTAAGCTCATCATCCGATGTCGACTGACAGCCGATGCTCAGCCTGTTTATGCCGGCATTTTTATAGAGCCTCAGCTTGCTCTCATCAACCGTGCCGGGATTGCACTCTATCGTCCACTCCGTATATTCATCCCTGCTAATTAGCCCCGATATTCTTTCCAGCAAAGGCTCGATAATGTCGACAGGCACAACAGATGGTGTACCTCCTCCGATATAGACAGTCAATATTGTACTACACGTGTAGGTTTTACGTGAAACATCGCGTATTTCAGGCTTGTTCGGAGAAAAATAGCCCTCTATCTCCCTGCCGATCATATCAACTGTTTTCTTCGGATAATCCTTAAGATCGTTACCTGTCCCAACGGAATAAAAATCACAATAATCGCATTTTTTGACGCAAAACGGGATATGCACATACAGCCCTGTTCCCATCTACTCTTCCTCATCAAGCTTGAGAACGGACATAAACGCCTTCTGCGGGATCTCGACATTTCCGATCTGACGCATACGCTTTTTACCCTCTTTTTGCTTCTCGAGCAGCTTTCTCTTTCTGGAAATATCACCGCCGTAGCATTTCGCGAGCACATCCTTTCTGACTGCCTTGACCGTTTCTCTGGCTATGACCTTGTTCCCGATGGCTGCCTGTATGGGTATCTCGAAAAGGTGTCTTGGTATCTCCTGCTTCAGCTTCTGACACATCTTGCGCCCGCGCTCATACGCCGACGACTCATGAACGATAAACGACAGCGCATCGACCTCTTCACGATTTATAAGAATATTAAGCCTTACAAGCTTGGCGCTCTCATAACCCTTTAGCTCATAATCAAAGGATGCGTAGC
>DMLD01000112.1 GCA_003453515.1 Lachnospiraceae bacterium | reverse complement strand
AGATCAACATCCGGGTTGTTGCTGTATTCATTTTTAGTCAAAACGCCATCTGACTTAGCTTTAATATTCAGGATGATCTCGTTATCCTTGACATCGATCACAGTCCCTTCAACAACTTCGCCCTTGTGAGGTTGTTTGAAATTCTCCTCCTCCTCTAATAACTCCGCAAAACTCATTCCTTCTTCTGACATGCCTTTAGAACCTCCTGAATTAGTGTATTTGGGGTAGATGCCCCTGCAGTAATGCCAAGGCACGCAAATCCGTCAAGATCAATGTTCTTCAACGAATCTGCATTTTGTATGAATAAAGTGTTTTCACACTGTTGTTTGCATATCTCATACAGCTTTTGCGAATTCGAGCTCCTCGCTCCGCCTATGACTATCATGGCGTCGGAAACCGAAGATAAGGCTTCTGCTTCCTCCTGTCTGGTCTGCGTCGCGCGGCAGATAGTGTTCACAACATTTATATCATACTCTTTTTTTGAGAAAATTTCAACAAAATCTTGAAAATTTTTCGAATTAAATGTAGTTTGTGCCACCACACACACCTTGTCAGTCGGGTTTAAGGGCTTAAAATCCAACGCATCTTCGACGTTTTCAACCACAGTGGACGGTCCGTTGATCCATCCCAATATGCCGATGACCTCGGGGTGTTTTGCCGATCCGACCACGACTATATGCTCTCCCGCACGCGAATGCTCGTTGACTATCGTGTGTATTTTTTTAACAAACGGGCAGGTGCAGTCGATGTATTTGATATTTCTGTCCTCCAGACTCCTTATCACGGAGGCGCCCACACCGTGTGACCTGATCACAACGGTGGCGTCATCCGGTATGTCTTCGATATCTTCAACATAGGTTACACCCTTTGTCCGCAGTTCCTCAACGACGGTCTCGTTATGGATTATCTCTCCTAGCGTCACTATCCTGCCTACGTTTTTCTCTGCGAGCTCATACACAGTGTCCACAGCCTGCTTGACTCCAAAGCAAAACCCGGCACTCTCAGCAACCTTAATCTCCATCGCTCACCAGCTCCGTGATCGTGTTTACGACCTCTTCTATGCTCATATCCGATGTATCGACAAGCACCGCATCATCCGCCTTTTTAAGCGGTGATATCTCGCGGTTCATATCCTGCTCATCCCTCGCGATGATATCCGCCTCTATGGCATCAAGATCAGCCTTCTCGCCCTTTTCGGTAAGCTCCTTGTAGCGTCTCATGGCTCTGACCCTCGAGCTCGCCGTCAGATATATCTTGTTGGTAGCGTCAGGCAAAACGACAGTCCCGATATCTCTTCCGTCCATGATGACATCGTGCGAGGCGGCAAGCTCCCTTTGGAGACTCACAAGCTTTTCTCTTACAGCAGAATACCTTGCGACCTTGGAAGCGGCATTGCCGACCTCCTCGCGCCTTATTCTGTCCGACACATCCTCGTCATTCAGAAAAATGTGCT
Source organism: Lachnospiraceae bacterium (assembly GCA_003453515.1). Lineage (GTDB taxonomy): Bacteria > Bacillota > Clostridia > Lachnospirales > Lachnospiraceae > Eubacterium_F. The sequence goes on along the minus strand of DMLD01000112.1, from coordinate 7,261 downwards.
GCACACCGTCCTCATGACTTATCCCTATCCTCACGGCAGATATCGCGTCAGACACGGCGGCCTCATCATCAGGTGATATGCCCGCCTCGATGCAGGCAAGCGCAAGCGTTCTGTACATGGCGCCGGTATCAATATAGGTTATGCCAAGCTTACCGGCAACAAGCTTGGCTATGGAGCTTTTGCCCGCTCCTGCGGGTCCGTCGATCGCTATTGAAATCATCTCAGTCATCCTTTCCGGCTCTTCCGGCTGCTGCGCCGGTCGACCAGGCAATCTGTAGATTATAACCTCCGGTGTAAGCATCAACATCCATTACTTCTCCGGCAAAATACAACCCCGATACGATCCGGCTCTGCATGGTATGCGGATCGATCTGCTTTACGTCGACACCGCCCTTTGTGATGACAGCCTCCTCAAAGCCCCTTATCCCGGTAAGCGTGAGCTTAAGCTCCTTCATGCTGTCTGCGATGTCTGACCTCATTTTTCCGTTTATATCACAGGATCTTGTATTTTCATCGATATCCGAAAGCTTAAGGATCACAGGGATTAGGCTCTGCGGAAGCATGGATCTGAGCGTGTTTTGTATGGACTTTTTACTGTTGGCATCCAGCTCACGCAGAAGCCTTTTATCAAGCGAGGGTCTGTCAAGTCCCGGCTTTATATCCAATACAAGCTCTAACGGGTGATCCTGTAATTCCCGACCCAGCTTCGAGCTAACTCTCAGCATGGTGGGGCCGCTCACCCCGAAGTGTGTGAACAGTAGCTCTCCAAACCCGCTAAACACGGGCTTTGAGCTCTTTTTCGTCCTGTCATATATACGCTGATCGGTGTTTATAAGCGTAAGCCCCTGGACATCCCTTACCCATGACTCCTTAGTCGTAAGCCCCGTAAGTGCGGGATAAGTCTTTACAATACTATGTCCCAGCGCCTTTGCCATAGCATATCCGTCTCCGGTAGAGCCTGTTGACGGATAAGAGAGCCCGCCTGTCGCGAGTATGACCCGGTCGGCATATACCTTATGCGAGCCACACCTCACACCAACTATCCTGAATTTGTATGTATCCTTAGCCTTCTTATGACCATTATCGCCCGCAGACGGATCATCCGGCAGTCTCTCGGTAAGCAGATCATCGACCGCGGTATTAAGCCTTATCGTCACACCGGCAGACTTAAGCGCGCCATCAAGCGTCCTTATCACATCTGATGATTTGTCAGATGTCGGAAACACCCTGCCGCCACGCTCTGTCTTGCAGCTAAGCCCGTTTTTCTCAAAAAAATCGACGACAGCCATATTGTCAAAGCCGTATATAGACGAATAAAGGAACTTTGCATTTGTCACTACCTGCGTAAAAATATCTTCAACTGCGCAGGCGTTCGTGAAATTGCAACGTCCCTTTCCGGTGATATATAGCTTTTTACCAAGCTTTTCATTTTTCTCGAGCAAGAGCACCTCTTCTCCCGCTCTTGCCGCAAACACAGCAGCCATCATACCGGCTGCACCACCGCCTACTACTATTGTATCAATCCTATCTGGAAGCATATGCCTCATCGATCCCCATCTTTAAATTGTCACTCTCGTAAGCGCCCTTGTCTGTACGAAAGATAACCGAATGACAGCCTTCCACATTGTCAAGTATTGAATTGGCAAAGCACTCAAGGATCAGGTTCTCCATCTCCTCATCGCAGTCCTTGACTGGCTTTGATTCGGAATCAAATTCAAGCACAGCCCGATCACCATCCTGCTCAACTTTTGAGAGACGTATATCATCGTCACCCAGATTGTTGAGAACAAGCTCAGCGATATAGCTCAGGCTGTCATCGTCCTGATTTTTCTTAACTTTTGACGGAAGTATCGTCATGGAAGCCGAATCGATCGTAAACACTGTGATGGTCTCCATCTGCGGAGTCGGAAGCGGTGTCTCCTCGAGGGCGGCAGGCGTAGATATATCACTTGCCTTGGGAGCATCTGTACTTCCGCACGAGCAAAGCAAACACATACAAACCAGTGCTACGGACAATAACCGGCTTTTCCTGCGTACAAACACGGTATCACCTCACATTTAAGATCATATCCGTATTGTACCTTCAATGTTTGTCACTTTATTGACAGTATATACTGCATCTCACAGGTTGGCGCCTACTCTATATCTCTCATCACTGCGCGGTTTCGATATATATAGTCGGCGAGCGATATGACTGTGAGTACAAGTGCAAGGTAGATAAATACCTGATCGATGATCCTGAACACCGGAGCCTCGAAGTGAAAGATCAAAAGCAGCGACATGAGCATCTGCACAAAGGTTTTGACCTTTCCCCACCAGCTGGCCGAGATCGTCACGCCCTTTTCTGCAGCAACGAGCCTGTAGCCGCTGATGATGAACTCACGGCTTATGATAACGATAACGACCCACGACGGGATCTCCGGATCATCGGCGGCCAAAAAGCAGATGAGAGCCGCACAGACCAAAAGCTTGTCCGCAAGCGGATCCATAAACTTTCCGAAAGTGGTTATCTGATTGTATTTCCTTGCGAAGTAGCCGTCAAAAAAATCAGTTATGCACGCTGCGATAAATATTCCTCCCGCGACAAAATCCGAGTTTTCAAAATCGACCAGCATGGCAACAACAAAAAGAGGTATCAAAATGACACGCAATATGGTTAATGAATTGGGTAAATTCATGATATCCTCCTCTCTTCTCCGACCAGGTCATACCCTGAAGCCTCATCTATGGTAACCCAAACTATCTCAGATGTCAACCTTTCATTGTCAGATGTGAAAAATACGAGCCCGTCAATATCCGGGGCATCGCGGTAGCTTCTTCCGACATATCTGTTCTCTTCGGGCAGATAGCCCTCGACTATAACAGGTAAGCTCCGGCCCGGCATCTCCTTATTTTTTTCAAAAATGATCTGCTCCGATATCCTCATCAGCTCATCGGCTCTTCTCTTTCTCTCATCAACCGGGACCTGATCGGGAAATTCCGCGGCAGGCGTACCCTCCTCCTCGGAGTACGGAAATACGCCCAGTCTGTCAAATCTCAGCTCCTTTATAAAATCGATCAGCTCCTCGTGCATTGCCTTAGTCTCCCCGGGAAAACCGGAGATAAGCGTGGTCCTTATGGCAACATCGGGGATGATGCGTCTTATCATGCCTATGGTCGAGACGATCGACTGCTTGTCGGTTTTTCTCCCCATACGCCTAAGTATCTCATCGTTGGCGTGCTGTATCGGGATATCGAGATAATGACAGAGCTTTGGCTCATCGCGCATGGTCTGTATAAGCTCCTCACTTATCTCCTCGGGATAGCAGTAAAGAAGCCTTATCCACTCTATACCGTCGATCTGACAAAGCTTGTGCAAAAGCTCGGGAAGCTTCTTCTCCCCGTATAGGTCAACGCCGTAGAGCGTCGTTTCCTGTGCGACTATTATCAGCTCGGTAGCTCCGTCCTCAGCTAAAAGCCCGGCTTCCCTTACAAGCTCCTCCATCGGAACTGATCTGTATCGCCCCCTCATCATCGGGATGGCACAATAGGTACAATGCTTATCGCAGCCTTCAGCGATCTTTAGATATCTGTGGGGACCAAAGCCTGATCTCACACGGGAATACATCCCTTTTGGCATGTAGTCCGTATCCTTAAAAATATCGGGACGCTCGCCTGCAAGCGCCTGCTCGACCGCCTCCCATATCGAATCGTAGCCGGATGTGCCGACTACCGCATCAACCTCCGGAATCTCGGCTCTTATCTCCTCGGAATATCTCTGCGCGAGGCATCCGGTCACCACAAGAGCCTTCGCCCTGCCGCTCGTTTTCATCCTTGCCAGCTCAAGTATGGTCTCTATGCTCTCCTGCTTTGCGTCAAGTATGAAGCCGCACGTATTTATCACTATGATATCGGCGTCAGTCTCATCGTCCGTAAAGCTTATGCCGTGAGACAAAAGCACGGACATCATTTTTTCCGAATCGACGAGATTTTTATCACATCCAAGTGATGAAAAATATACCTTAAGCTCATTCATTTTTATCAACCACGTTTTTCATAAGCATAGCTATCGTCATCGGTCCGACCCCGCCGGGAACAGGCGTTATCTTGGACGCTACCGGGCTTACGGAGTCGTAGTCTACATCTCCGCAGAGCTTACCGTTTTCCATGCGGTGGATACCCACATCGATCACAACAGCGCCCTCCTTTACATAAGACGAATCGATCATCTTTGGCTTTCCGATGGCAACAATAAGTATATCAGCGCCCTTGCACACATTTTTGAGATCAACGGTATGTGAATGGCAGACAGTGACAGTCGCGTTTTCCCTGAGCATCAGCATTGCCATCGGCTTACCAACGATATTGGATCTGCCGATGATTACACAGTTCTTGCCGTCGATCTCGACATTGCTTCTTTTCAAAAGCTCGATGATCCCTGCCGGAGTACAGGAAACAAAGCCCTTTTGACCCTGTGAAAGCCTGCCGACATTGACTGCATGGAAGCCGTCCACATCCTTGTCCGGATCGATAGCCTTTATGATTCTGTCCTCATCAATATGCTTCGGAAGGGGCAGCTGAACAAGTATGCCGTCTATGGAAGCATCCCGGTTCAGTCTGTCGATCAGCTCCAAAAGCTCAGCCTCACTCACATCTGCAGACAGCTCATGCGAGACGGACTTCACTCCGACGTACTCACATGCCTTTTTCTTATTGCCCACATATACAGCCGAAGCCGGATCGTCCCCGACAAGAACCACGGCAAGAGTGCGCTTTAGCCCCTCTCTTGCAACCTTCTCCTTGCATTCATCCTTAATCATAGTCGCGATGGCCTTGCCATCAATGATCTCTCCCATATCAACCTCCTATTCCAGTGTGCTTGATCCGAAATATAAGAATACTTTTTTTCATACTTATCGTCAAGCGGCATGTTCCTTCTTGCAGAGTGCCTCTGTATAGATCAAATCATGAGAATACTTATCGTCAAGCGGCAGGTTTCTTCATGTAAAGTGCCTCTGTATTGATCAAATCATGAGAATACTTATCGCCAAGCGGCAGGAGTTTTCTCACAGTGAGTCTCCGTAAGGAGCGAATCGTGAGAAAAGCTCCGATTGCGCTTGGCCAAAGAAACTAATCCTTAGATCACTCTATATACAGAATCTTATCACGTATACTTTGCATATGCACATCCGTCCTGTTGATAACATCCGCGCACGCCCTCAGCTCATAGACGATATCCTCGGAATCCCGTACATTTTTCTTATACTTGACAGAATGCTCCAGGCTTGCCCAAAAGTCCATGGCGATAGTTCTTATCTGTATCTCGACCCTTACCTTTTCCTTGCCGTTTGAGAAAAATACCGGCACCTCCACGATCAGGTGAAGGCTTCTGTAGCCGTTTTTCTTTGGCCTTTTGATATAGTCCTTGGTTTTGATGATATCTACATCGTCCTGTGCGGACAGCATATCCGCAACGTGATAGATATCGTCGAGGAAAGCGCAGATAACTCTGACACCCGCCACATCGTTCAGATTTTTCTTGACCGAGGGAACAGTGAACGGCTGATTTTTCTTCATAAGCTTGTTCGCTATCGACTCGGTCGTCTTTATCCTTGTTTCTATAAATTCGATCGGATTACGGTTTCTCGTCATCGAGAGCTCGTCGTTGAGCACCTGAAGCTTTGTTTTGACCTCCCGTATGGCACCGTTATACATCATCATCATTCTGGAGAACTCTTCCTTGGAGCCTTCAAAAAGATTGTTTTCATCGCCCGGCACTATCGCATATTCATGATGTGCCATCTTGAATTGATCATTCATATTGACATAATCCTCGCTATCCTATATTGTACTATTTCCTGTTGTAATTGATAAGGCAGCCCTTTTCTATGATCTCGCGCTCATGATCAGTCAACGCACCGAGATGAAGCTCAAACGGAATGAGCGAATCCCTGACAATATACGCCCTGATCTCATCTGTCTCACCGGCAACCGCCTTCTTTATATCGGGTACAAAAATATAGTCCCCAAGATCAAACTCAGGCTCACCGTCTGTCACAAACGGCAGCATACCCCAGTTGATCAGATTTGAACGATAGCGCTTGGTTGCGTACTCGCGCGCTATGTTTGCCAATCCTCCGAGGACCCTCTGGCAGCTCGCAGCCTGCTCTCTCGCAGATCCGTCACCCGGCTTAACAGCGTAAATGACAGAGCCTATCTCGACAGATTTCGGATCAACGTTAAACTCCTTACCGATCACATCGTATATATTTTTAAGCTTATCATCCTCTGCAAAAATATCCTCGCCCGATACTCTCGCATCCTCCGCCCTGTGGATCTCCTTAGCCCGTGAAACATACTTGGGATCCTTTCTTGAAAGCGTGAACTCGGCAAGTCCCAACGGATTTGACCTGTATGACGAGGTCTCGCCCGACGGTATCAGCTCATCCGTTGTTGTGACAGGGTCATGTATCATCGAAACGACCTTCAAAAGGATGCTGTCCGTAAGCGGATACATCTTCGGCCAGTCGACAATGTTGGGGCCGAACTGTATCGGTGTCTCGGGATTTGCCTTGCCGACGCCGTTGAACACTCTGTTATCGTATATGCTCCTGTCAAAAAAGTACTTGGGCTTTGTGAAGCTTACATCCACATCCGTGGCGGGTGTCAGATAGCCCTTGTTCGCCGCTGTTGCCGCTATGGATCGTGCATCCATGAGCGCTACGGAAGCGATCTGACCGTTGGTTATCTTGGACCCCTCACGGTTCGGGAAATTCCTCGTTGAATGTCTGATGCTCAGTCCTCTGTTGGCAGGCACATCTCCGGCTCCAAAGCAGGGGCCGCAAAACGCGGTACGCACCGTCGCTCCTGCTGACATAAACTCGGCGATAACACCGTTTTTAACAAGCTCCATCATTATCGGCTGGCTTGCCGGATATATACTCAGCGAAAAGGCATCAGCGCCTATATTGCTTCCCTTCAGGATATCAGCGGCGTCGCAGAGGTTCTCGAATCCGCCGCCCGCGCAGCCTGCGATAACTCCCTGCTCAACATATATCCTGCCATCGTGAATCTTGTCGGTGAGCTTGAACTCGATATCGTTGTTATCAAGGGAAACCAACGCCTTTTTCTCGACCTCGCGAAGTATATCCTCGGGGTTTTCGTTGACCTCCTCGATAGTATATGTGTTGCTCGGATGGAAAGGCATGGCGATCATAGGTTTGATCTCGGACAGATCGACCTCGACAACTCCGTTGTAGTATGCACCCTCACCGGGTGAAAG
>DMLD01000146.1 GCA_003453515.1 Lachnospiraceae bacterium | reverse complement strand
AGTGCGAGAGACCTTTTTTATCGCATAGGAGATATTATGACGGAAAAAATGCGTATCAACAGATATTTAAGCCGGAACGGCGTCTGTTCAAGGCGTGAGGCTGACAGGATGATAGAGGCAGGTCGTGTCAGGATAGGTGGTGAGATCGCCGTGCTGGGAAGCGTGGTCGGTCAGTCTGATGAGGTCTTTGTCGACGGTGTCCGTGTTGAAGCAGTAAACAAGGATGTTGTTTTGGCGTATAATAAGCCGGTCGGAGTCATATGCACAACCTCCGATAAGGAAAGACCGAACCTTAATGATGCCATAGACTATGGATCAAGGGTATTTCCGATAGGAAGGCTTGATAAGGACTCATCGGGGCTGTTGCTTTTGACAAATAACGGGCTTCTGGCTGATGAGCTCATGCGTTCGGTAAACGGTCACGAAAAGGAATACATTGTGACCACCGATAAGGCGATGAGCACGGATATCATCAGAGCGATGGAACAGGGCGTTCCACTTAAGGAGAGGATGACCAAGCCCTGCAGGATAAGGGATATAGAGGATAAAAGCTTTCACATCATACTGACAGAGGGGATGAATCGTCAGATAAGACGTATGTGTGAATACTTCGGTTACAGAGTGATACAGCTGAAAAGGATCAGGTTTGCCACTGTTGCGCTTGATGATATCGCCGAGGGAAGGTACAGGATACTTGATGATAAGATGATTGAGGAGTTGAAAAATGACAGATGAGAGAATGAGGATGACAGAGCTTGTCAAAATACTCGATGAAGCCGCCAGAGTTTATTATTCCGGCGAGGATGAGATCATGTCAAATTACGAGTACGACAAGCTGTATGATGAGCTTACATTATTGGAGGAAAAGACAGGGATAGTACTGAACGGCTCGCCGACGAGAAGGGTCGGCTATGAGACACTAAGCGAGCTGCCGAAGGAGGCTCATGTGGCGCCCATGCTGTCACTGTCAAAAACCAAGGATGTGGGTGAGCTTACCGATTGGCTCGGAGATATGGAAGGCCTGCTGTCGATGAAGCTTGACGGGCTTAGTATCATCCTCACATATGAGGGCGGAGAGCTGACCAAGGCGCTTACCAGAGGAAACGGCGAGGTCGGAGAGGTCATAACCAATAACGCCATGACCTTTAAAAATATTCCCGGGCGCATACCCTTTTCCGGAAGGATCGTGGTCAGGGGAGAGGCTCTCATCAGATATTCGGATTTCGAGGAGCTCAAAAACAAGGATTCTGAGGACGGCATCGAGCAGTACAAAAATCCGAGGAACCTCTGCAGCGGAAGTGTCAGGCAGCTGAACAACGAGATAACGGCGAAGAGAAGGGTACATTTTTATGCATATAACCTGATAGAGGTAAGCGGTGAGGGAGCTCCGGACACTGAAAGCGGAAGCAAGGAGGTGCTGCTTGGCTTCATATCGGGACTGGGCTTTGAGCTGGCTCCCTACAAACGAGTGGATAAAAGCACGCTTGCCGCGAAGGTCGAGGAATTTGCCAAAGAGGTCACGGCATCCGATCTTCCGAGTGACGGCTTGGTACTGACATATGACGATATAGGCTACAGTCGGAGCTTAGGTAATACCGCCAAGGCTCCGAGAGACTCCATTGCGCTCAAATGGCAGGATGAGACAGCCACGACCGTACTTCGCGATATCGAATGGAGCGCCTCACGCACGGGGCGCATCAACCCGGTCGCGATATTTGATCCCGTGGAGCTGGAGGGAACCACCGTTCAGAGGGCAAGCGTTCACAACGTGAGCATATTGAGAGAGCTAAAACTCGGGAAAAATGACGAGATCACGGTATATAAGGCGAATATGATCATCCCTCAGATAGAGTCGAATCTGACCAAAAGCGCGACCTTTGAGCCGCCGAAGGTCTGCCCGGTATGCGGGAGCGGGACTGTGGAGGTCAACGAAAACGGCTCGATATTTTTGTCATGCCCGAATCCCGATTGCTACGCCAAGCAGATCAGATCGCTCATACATTTTGTGAGCCGTGACGCGATGAACATAGACGGGCTGTCCGAGGCTACTTTGGAAAAATGGGTCGCAAGGGGCTATATACGCTCGTTTACCGACATCTACGATATGGAGAAGCACAGAGACGAGATAATAAATGACGACAGTATGAAGATCAGGGAGAGATCCTTTGAAAACCTGATGAATTCCATCGAGAGCTCCAAGGATGTCGAGCTTCCCAACGTTATCTACGCGCTCGGTATAAAGGGGATAGGGCTTGCGACCGCCAGAGATATATGCAGGACTTATCCTTCACTTACCCTGGACACACTATCATCAATCACCCCGGATCAGCTTTTGAAGGTTGAGGGAGTCGGAGAGAGCCTGATGGTCAACATAAGAGAATATATGGAGGATGAGAAAAATATCCGCATGATAGAACGTCTTTGCGGTATTCTACGAGTGTCGGCTGTGGAAGAGGTGAGGACTGATTCGAGGATATCCGGCAAGACCTTTGTAATAACCGGCAGTCTGAACACCTATGAGAACAGGAGCGAATGCAAGAAAAAGATAGAGAGCTACGGAGGCAAGGTCGCATCTGCGGTAAGCGCGAACACGGATTTTCTTGTCAACAATGACGCCGCATCGACCTCGACAAAGAACAAAAAGGCGAGATCTCTTAACATTCCCATTATCACGGAGGACGAATTGAACGAGATGTTTGACTGATATGTAACAAAATTTATCTTAAAGTCTTGAAATCTCGGCATTTTTATAGTACAATAGCTATGTATGTGATTGTATCGCAGATGTCTGATTTCGAATATAAAGGGGATGCAATAGGATGAGACTTAAACGAAATGTAGTCACGATCATTTATTCCGGTATATTTGTCCTTATCATGCTTATGGGATGCCTGTATCTGGTGACTGAAAGCTACGAGCGCTTTGCGGCTGACGGCATGGAGTGGATCTTTATAATACTGCTTGTCATAGCTTGTCTTTTGTATATAATCGGTGCGTATTTTCTGAAGGAGAAGGCTGCGCTGAAGGGGATACAGACGGAGAGTTCATCTCTGATCGTTGTTGAGGGGATATTGGTAGTAGCTCTTATCGGGCTTTTGTTCTATACCGCTATGTCGACCTCTGTTGAGGCAGGCATATGGATGGGCGTTTATCTGGCGCTTGTATACGGGTGCTCCAGAGTTCTCGGCGGCAGGCTTTGCGGACTTGGCGGGGCTGTATTTGGCTTTTTGATCGTTTTCTTCGGGCTTGACAGCGGATGGATCGCGTTTTCATCGGATGAGATGATCGCGGTCATGTCTTTGCTTGCGCCGTTCTTTGTATTTTTACTTATGACAAAGTTCATCATTCCCCAGTTTGCTAAAAATAACGCGATCATAGTATGCTCCATGCTTGTCTTGGGAGCGCTGTTCGGTATGGCGATCAATCTCAATGTGATCGCTGCGTTTCTGTGTGTGGGCTGCGTTCTCTCGCTTATATTCGGGAAACTCAGGAGTGCTGATACGATACCCACCAAAGGGCCTGTGCTTGCAGGGATGTGCTTTGGCTTTTCGGTGATAGGGACTGTCGGGCTGTCATTTTTACTGGAAAAGGATCTGGGCTCGGTGCTCTCGTTCCCGATAGAGAGCGGATTTGATAACGCTGTTGCAGGCGGAGAGACTGTCACCTACGCACTTGACAAAATACACACCATGTTTGCTCAGGTGCTTCTGCATTCTTTTGACTACGGACTTTTAGGGATAATCATACTTTTGTTTGGTATAGCTGCGGGACTGTTTACGATACTCAGAAAGCTTTCGGGCATGGGACCTATGCTTTTGGCGTTTGTCGGTGCCGTGTGCTATTATATCGTGGGCGCCGAGCCGGGTTCGCATTCTTACTATGTTACGTTTTTGGCGGCACTGTTTGCGGCATACGGCTTGTACAACAGCCTTTTGCCTGAATTCTTGGGCAAGTTCATGGATGACGAGGATGAGGAGGAGAAGACCTCCTCGAAAAAGAGTAGGCTCAAGGGAAAGGTCGCCGATGAAAACAAGAGATCGGGCGCATCAGACTCGGATGCTGTTTTGGGAGTTTCCGACAATGTCGACTCTCTCAAGGGACCTAATTCAAACGATGCTCCGGGAGTTGGAGTTGACATGAGCGGTAAAGAAAAAGTCGTTGAGTATACACCTACTCCGGAGGATACACATTTTCAGGAATGGCATGTATCTGAGGAGTTTATACGTGAGGACAAGCTGAGAAAGGAAAGACAGGAGGAGCGCGAGAGAAGCTATGCTCTGGCTAAGGCACAGCAGGCTGCAAGGGAAAAGGGCGCATCCGAGGAGGAGCTGAAAGCGATGGCTATAGCTTCTGAAAATGAGGCTAAGGCGAAGGCTTCCGGCAGAGTCGTATTTTCGGGAGGCTTTGTCCCTGATGCTCCGGGTAAAGTTGGTGCTCCCGCCGAAGCTGATTCCATATCCGCGGTTTCTATTGCTCAGGATAATAGTGTAAGTGTGTCCGATAGCGACAACAGCCTTCAGTTTGAGCAATCCGAGCCTGAAGGTGTGGCATCCTTGGAATTTACTGATGCCGTGACACCTGATGACAGTGAATCGAAGATCGAATTTATCCAGCAGGAGCCGGAGGACAGGTCTGAATCAACTATTGATGTCATGGATACTGCCGGCAACTATGCTAATGGTGAGTTCATGGATATATCCGGAGCTAACCTTGATGAATCGGAGAGTAAGGCAACGGAGGCTACCTACGGACAGCTGGGTTCGGATCAGGATGATAATGCATCCGAGACTGTGGCTGTTGAGACAGAGGCACCGGAAGAGAGTGCTGTGACTGAAAATGCGGCGCCTGAAATTGAGGCTTCTGTTGTTGAAGCAGCTGATGAAGCGGGTGCTGCTAATGAGGATACAGCTTCTTCAGGTTATGAGGAGGAAGTCAAAGAGGATACCGGATCATCCACTGTTTACAGCGGATACGGCGGAAGCTCATCGGCTGTCGATGTAAATGTAAAGAGCGTGACGGGTGCCTATTCCGAGCCTTTGGGTGTTGCTGCAACTACTGCGGCTGCGCTTGGCTCTGCGATGTCTACCGCAGTGTCCGGCATAGTTACAGGTGATATACTGAATCATAATGAGACCGGGTCCGATGAGGATTCAGGTCCGGATATGTCTAATCTGTCCGCGGGCTCGGGATACAGTGAGCCTGAGCTGATGTCAACATACAGACCTGACTCT
>DMLD01000034.1 GCA_003453515.1 Lachnospiraceae bacterium | reverse complement strand
AAACGGAACTATATCAAAGCTGACTCCCGTAGAGCCCTCATACGTTCCGTCGGCATTTGCCATTACAATTACCTTGCCCTCACCCGTTCCTGCATTTTTATTCTCGTCATAGCTTACCGAGTACTCGGATTCGGGTATGACGACATCTCCCATCTTGACAGTGACCTTCGGTGTTATCTGTGAACCCGTGTATACGTAGGAGGTCTGATCAAGTGTGACTGTCGCCTTGGATATACTCTCCCTTGCCGTACTTATAACTGCCGATGCAGCCTTAGACTTGGTTGAATTCTCAGTCTCCTTGAATCTCTGATAAAACGTGTATTCCGTATTTGGTAAAAGACCGATAAACTCCACTTTATCCTGCCAACCCGTTTCAATTTCACCACTGTCACTCTCGCCTGATTTTATCTTGTATTCACAGCCCTCGACAGCTTTGAGCGTGATGGATGTCGTGCCGACAGTTGCCGCCACCGGAGCAGGCGGAGCATCGGTGTTTTCCTTCTTGGTTATGACACCGGTATGTGTCAGGGTCTTATCGTTACTTATACGGTAGTTCCCTGCTGTTATAGGAGTGGGAACAAATTTGATCGTCTTATCATTTCCCGCATCGGCACTGTTATAGGTCGCAAGCCCCGGTATATCAGGCTGTGATTTATCTGAAAAAACAGTGTTTTTGAGCCTGACCTTCACACCGGTGCAGCTTTGGGTTCCGTCATACACCTTTGTAAAAGCAGCCTCGTCATTATAAAATTCCAGATCATATCCTGTCAGCTCTCTCGGTGTGATCTTGACGCTTACAGTTTCCGTATCCCCGGTGAAGGTCTCTCCGTTCTTCGTCGCGCTTACGACACACATATATGTATATTCGCCGACATCTGACATGGTCGAGGGTGTGTATGAGCTTTTGCTCGCTCCCTCAATAGCTGTTTTTGCTCCTGATTGGTCAACCGCATACCACTGATACTTGATATCCGTCCCCTCATCAGCCGTGACTAAAACACTCATAGCAGAGCCTGCCGAGCCGTATATCACCTCGGTTGCTCCCTTTGTCAGGGACAGCTGCTTTATCGGATTATTTCCGTTTGTAATGGTTATCCTCTGTCGCACCTCGCCCGCACTCAAATAGCAGTAAGGCTCAGCATAATAGCTGTTTGCCTTTAGCTTAAGAACAGCCACCATGGTGTATGTACCCGCAGCCACCGGCTTAGTCTGAAGCTTTTCCGCGTTTGTCAGTATCTTATCTCCTGTTTTATCACCGGTATACCATGTGATCTCGGGAATTATATCCGCGTTATTTGCCGGGTATCCATCGCTGTAGCTGACACCAAAATCAGCTGCTTTCGGATCTTGCGGGCTATAAGGCAGCACATACTCCGTCTTATACGAGGACTTAAGAGAAATATCCGTGACCGGTCTTTTGAAGCTGTAAAGCGCATGATAGCTGCCAAGATGTGAAGCCGATACCAGTGAATATGACTGCTTTCCAAGCAAGCCGACCACCTTGCTTATTGCATCATCCTGAGAGCCATATGAATCGAACAATATCTGTAGCCACTCTCCCTTGGGAGCCTTTGACAGATATGTGTTCAGATTGTTCCATGTGGCTTCTATGGTCTTATTGCTCTCATTTGTAAAATAAGCCCCGTATGTTTTATAATATGATTTATCTTCTGAGCTGCCCACAGCGGCATTTCCTATGGATGAGGGCAGGGAATATATCCACCCGAGATTATCCTCAATTATGGTTTTATTTGTATATTTACTTACCCCTGCAAAGTGCTCGGTCGTAAATGCCGTCTCACCGATCAGATACCATATATATCTGCTTGGTCCGAATTGGGTTTTTTTGCTGTTGTTATCATCCCATGTTATATCCAGATAGTGATATGAACTGCCACCATCCAGGGACACCATGTTCCACGCGTGTCCTCCGCTGAATTTGTTATTTCCTTCGCTCTTACAATAGCCCGTGACATACACGGATGGAATACCGTAGAAATCAGTCACAAACTCAAAGACCTCAGAGTACCCCTCACAAACCACCTTCTTTATATCATCCCTGAAAAAACCGATAATGCTGTGAGCTTCAAGAGTATTGGACGGCGTTGATCCGTCTGCCAGATAGCTGTAATCGACCCTGTCCACTATGGCATCATGGATGGCCTTGACCTTGTCATATGTTGTAGCTGCGGAATTCACGGCGGGGTCAAACACATTTTTCATGACAGATACGATATGGGACTCCACTTCATCACGGGACGCATCCGTGAGATAATTCTTGTTGCACAGAATATAGATCTCTGCGGGTGTATTATTGACCATATAGCTTGCGCTCAACACTCCTACCAGCTTATCAAGCCAGTAAAACTGGGGATTATCCATCTCAAAGGTTGTCCACACCTGGTACATCTTCTCCCTGGTGATGCTGCCGGAGGAATTTGCATTTACCTTCACTGTACCGATGGAATAATATTGACCTTCATTAAGTGTTTTTTTGTTATCATAGTTTTCATAATCAACTCCGCTTCTTGCAAAGTTGGTCGCAGCGGTATACATATCATCATACAGCTTTTTCCCTTCGGAATCGAGCTTATTATAACCATAGGTCGTTCTTCCGTTTGCCAGCACACTGTCATAAATACCGGCATTCGTTGTCATATCTATCTTGGACAGATCGTGCGAAGCCTTTTTAAGTCCCGGCTTTACCTTGACCCTGGCTCCGATCATGGACTTTGCCTTTTTCACGGTGCCGATATTTTTATACTTTGTCCGCTTTATGGCACCCACCGGGTAGGTCACACCATCGATCGTAAGCCTGTATCCGTCCTTGGAGAGCTTACCCTTGCTCTTGGGGATCCTTACCTTTTTTGTTTTTATTTTCTTATTCTTGGATTTGTTTTTATTGCCGGACTTCTTGCCGGAAGACTTCTTTGCCTCGCTGATACCCGGATCAGACACATAAACAGAAGGCAGTGTCAGACACAACACTGCTAAGACAACGACTAGCCGTTTGAAAATCCTTTTTCCCATGGCGATCATCCTCCCTGATATGTATGGTTTACATGCATATGCCGGCGGCATTATTAAAGATATTATAACAAATATCGTCTGCGATTGCAACAAAAAAGAGACAATACGACCTCAAAAGAAGTATTGTCTCTTGTATTCACAGTATAGGTATATTCGGTATCTCTATTTAGAAAAATACTAAAAGTTTTCGATCACTGCTTGACCAGCTTATAGCTTGAATAGGTCGAATCGAGATCAAGATTTGATCCGTTCAGTGTATATGTATACTCGACCGGATCTGTCCAGCCCTCGATAGTTACCGTGACCTTCTTGGCAGCCTGATCGATCGTGTATGTTCCGTCACTCTCAAAGCCTGTGGTCTCACCTGTGAGATGGCACTTTTCACCATCAAACTTCCATACCCAGTTGCCGTTTACCTCGTCTGTCTGCTTCCATGTTCCGGTGATCTCATCAGCAGGAGCTGAATCACCCGATCCGCCGCATCCTACCAGCAGCATGCTTGCAAATACTGTTACACACAGCATAAGCGCGATCTTTTTGACCATTTTCTTCATAACTTCTCTCCTTTTTACTCTTTGGCAAAACCTTTGAATAAGTTTTGCAAACATTGCAACAAACAAGATTATAAACAAATAAACCCGCTCTGTCAATAACAAGAGGTGATGTGTCTCTTGATTTTGAAGCAATTATATATTATAATCGTTACTGCCGGCGGCATTTCCTCATATAGTGCCGCAGCCTTGATCTTATACAGACCGGAGTATTTCAATAATGTCAGAAAACAAGACAATACCTGATAACAACATATATATCTGGATGATAAAGCATATAGCCGCGCACAAGCTCACCATACATGCAGGACATGTGACCTTCTTCATGCTGGTTTCTGCCCTTCCCTTTGTCATGCTGATCCTGAAAATAGCTGCCAACATAGCCATAGTTGACGAACAGCAGCTGGTAGATATTCTTGAAAAATTGTCCGTCGGTCCGTTCAAGGAGCTTCTTCACGACTGGATAAAGGGGATACTTGATTCTAACGGAAATCTGGTTGTATTTTTGACCATCGTCGGACTTTTGTGGGCAGGCTCCAAGGGCTTTGACGGTATAGCCCAGGCTCTTGATAACATATATATGACCTCAAAGAGACGAAACTTTGTTGTAAGGCGCTTATATTCCGTTGTCTATCTGCTGGGATTTATAATCCTTATAATGACGACCCTTATTCTCCTTGTCTTCGGTCGGACAATACTAGACTGGCTCACCGATAATATGAGCTTTCTAAGTCACCTTGACTCTTTTCTTAATATACTCAGATACGCAGTGGCTATCGTCTCACTGATGGCATTTTTCACGCTGCTTTTCAGATTTGTCCCATATACGCCCTCCGAGACCGGGGACGAAAAGCTAGCCAGAAAGCACATGAACTCAGAGCTTCCAAGGGGGCATAAAAAAAAGAAGCCTCATTCAAGGCTTTTAAAAACAGAGCTTCCGGGAGCCATACTGACAACTGTTTTGTGGTTCAGCTTCTCCTCGCTTTATTCCATATACGTCAGATACCAGATCACAAACGGCTCATCGATATACGGAAGCCTAACGGCGTTCTTTTTGTCACTGCTGTGGCTATACTACCTCATGATATTTATGTTTTTCGGAGGTCTGTTCAACAACTATACCTACAGGACCGGCGAGCCGCATCTGAAGCACCTGATCAGGGATATACCCGGGCTTATCAGGTGGATATTTGCAAAGCTTAACTCAAACTCTTAGATTCCACATACCCTGTGCGGCTGCGGCGTATTTTTCAAAATCCTCGACCTTGCCCTCACGCTGTATCTGCGCACCGCACTTGCATATAACTATAGCCCTCGCAAGTGTGCACGGATAATTGAGCGGAGTCCCACTCATCTGTGGAGAACCTCCGCAAAACGGACAGGGCTTGAGCGTCCACTCCTTCTCGAGTGCATCATCGATCTGACTCATATAATCTCACCCTTCACAAAGCTTTTTAAGCTCTTCCTTTTTCGCAAGAAGCTTTTCAAGAAGACCGGAATAATCCATATCCTTACCCTCGCGCAAATTCTCCGTGATCTCCACGGCGGGCTCAACCATGCAGGTAAGCGAGAGATTTGAGAGGACTCCCTTCAATGCGTGTGCAGCCTCAAACGCGGTGCTTAAGTTTCCCTCATCCAAAGCGGTCTTCAGGGTGTCAAAGCTTTTTTCCTCCGGTACCGAATTCACCAGCTTTAAGTAAAACTCCTCATTGTTAAAGCACCTTCCCAGACCTTCATCGGTATCGGCACCGAATTCCTTAAGATTTTCTATTGTAAGCATGGCTCATCCTCCATTCTGTTTATATTTTTCTGTCGTATGATGTCCTGCGTATGACCCTTTATTCGCCGCTCGCAGCAAAGAGTCCGTTGAAATCCTCCGGCGGCAGAGGCTTTGAAAAATAGTAGCCCTGTATCACATCACACCCGCATTTTTTCAAAAGCTCATACTGCTCCTCATATTCGACGCCCTCTGCGATCACGGTCACTCCGAGATATCTCGCGATCTCCATGATAAGCTCCACTAAGCGAAGCGCCTTCTCGTCCGTGTGAACATTTTTCACAAATACCATATCGAGCTTCAGCACGTCTATAGGCAGAGTTGTCAGCATATTGAGCGATGAGTAGCCCGACCCGAAATCATCCATCTCGACACGAAAGCCCTTGCCGCGGAGATTGTTCACGACCTCTATGAGCTGTCTTGAATCCTCCGCATAGGCAGACTCGGTCACCTCCAGCAGATACTCGGAGGATGTCAGACCATTCTCCCTGAGTATGCGAAGAAGGTTCGACTGCAGCTCGGGATCGTACATATCCATCCTTGATACGTTTACCGAGACCGGAATCGTCACTCCGTACTCCTTCTTCCATGTCGATATCTGCTCCGCTGCCTGCTTCCACACATACAGATCGAGCTGCTGTATCAGACCGTTTGTCTCAAAAAGCGGGATAAATGCCCCGGGTGATATCATCCCGAATTCCGGATGCTGCCAGCGTATCAGCGCCTCCGCACTCGACAAAACGGGCTTGTCTCCCTTGATGTTGTATTTGGGCTGATAGTATACGATCAGGTGCCCCTTCTCCATTGCCTCCTCAAAATCACCTATCAGTCTCTCCGAGAAAATATCCTTCTCATAGCTCTTTGTGTCATAATAGGCTATCGAAATCGCATAATTGTTCCTGATCGTGTCACAGGCCTGCTTTGCCCTGTCAAACCTGCGCTCCATCTCGATTGATCTGTCAACCTTGGGATAGACTCCGAAGCGGACACGTATGTGGTTGTTCTTCGTGATCTTTACAAGTGCCTCCAACAGCTGTGCGTGCATCGTCTCATATGCTTCCTCATCAACGTGAGTACAGTAAACGAAAAACATATCTGCCTCGTATCTGCACGCATATCCGTCCGTCTCTGTTGACACCAGATGATTGATCGTTCTTGCTATCTCACGCAAGACCCTGTCGCCGAATTCTCTTCCGTGAAGCTCGTTCAACAAATGAAAGTGCTCCACATCTATCGCGACGGCGTCCATCTCCCAATCGGGATAATATCTCTCCAGCTGCGTAGCATACTTAAAGAAAAATTGCTTCGTATACAATCCCGTCAGATAGTCTCTCTCCGTCGCCTCGATGATCAGCCTGTCCTCCGAGAGCTCTATTATCCTTTTTACCCTCGCAAGTATGACCTCGGGCATGTCGTATGGCTTTGTGATAAAGTCAGCCGCACCAAGCTTCAGGGAATCCACCTCGGCAGATTTTTCCGATGTAAGCACTATGACCGGAAGACTTTTGAGAGACGGATCCTCCTGCATTATTTTCAAGACCTCGAAGCCGTCCATCTCCGGCATGATCAGATCAAGCATCACCAGTGACAGCTTTTTGGAGTTCTCCCTGATGATATCAAGGGCTTCCTTTCCGTTTTCAGCGTACACTACATCATACTTCTGCTTGATTATATAACCGAGCATCTCTCTGTTGATATGCTCATCATCAACTACCAAAACCTGGCGCTTACGATTCCCTGTAAATGCCAATCCTCTGTTCATATCTGCCTCCTGTTCAGTGCCGCTGCCACAGCCTCTCTCTCACTGTAATGATGCTTGACTCCCCTTATCTCCTGGTACTCCTCATGCCCCTTTCCGAGAAGAACTATCATATCGCCTTTCTTTGCGTTTGCTACCGCCTTCGCCACGGCTTCCATCCTGTCCTCAACGACCTCGTACTCTATATCTGTCTTGTCGATCCCGACCTTTATATCGGCGACGATATCCGAAAACTCCTCATTTCTGGGGTTATCGCTCGTCACTATGGCATAGTCGGCAAGCTTTCCTACCGCCTCTCCCATCTCGTATCGCCTGAGCTTGGACCGGTTACCTCCGCACCCGAATATCGCCACAAGTCTGTTGGGCTTGTATCCTCTCAAAGTTTTCAAAACGCTCTCCGTGCTCACACCGTTGTGGGCAAA
>DMLD01000200.1:13533-21059 GCA_003453515.1 Lachnospiraceae bacterium | reverse complement strand
GCTTATCCTTTTTCAGATACGCCTTTACAGTGTTTATGATCTCTATTTTAGCTTCCTTTATGTTCATGAGAGTCCTCCGTTTGAGTTAAGCAGCTTTGCCACGCCGTCAGTCCATCTGTTTTTGATCATCAGCGTGAGTGTCAGTTCGAGAGCCTCCTTTGAGAGGATATTCTCACTGCACAGCCTCTCGATGAGCGTTATGTCGCGCTTTTCTATCGCGTCGTTCAGATAGACTTCCATATGTTCAAGCAGATAGCCTTGGTAGATATCCTTTTTGTCATCACTTAAGCCCGTCGGTCTTGACAGTCTGAGAGCGGCGATCCTGCACAGCGTTTTCTCATCCTCCGTGTCCTTGGCCTTGGCAAAGACCGTGTCGTAGAGGTCGATGTCGAACACATCTCCGTTGAAGCATTTTCTCGTTCTGAAGCCCTCGCCCTCTATATTCAATTCAAATATATGGGCGGGTCCGATGAGATCGTATCTTTCGCTGTACTCGGAAAAATGTATGGCTGCATCGTCAAACCACGCATCCGTGGCATCGGTCCTGAGAAGGAGTATCCTTCTTAAGGGGGAAGGAGCCTTCACGCTTCCCCGTATATATACGGTGTCCAGACCTTTGCAGTTCATAAAGGCGTCGCTGCCAAGCTCTATCATCGTATCCGGAAACGATATGCTTTTTAACCGCCTGCACTGGTAGAAGCAGAGCTCGCCGATGCGCCTGAGTGTGTCGGGAAGGGTAACGTGTGTTATGTTGTCCCCGGCAAGCCGAGACTCCATATCAAGCTCACTGTCCGTGCTTATATTTTTCCCGGACAGAGCATAGGCAGCCAGCTCTCTGACGGGCTTGCCGTCGATGGTATCGGGTATGGTGATCTCCTCGCTGTTTCCGTATACGGCGGTTATGACTGCGCCGTCAGTAGTGTCGCTGTATTCAAATCGCATCTGTTACCTCCAAAGCAGTAACCTAAGAATATACTGATTAAGGAAACGCTGATTAAAGCGTTTCCCTAATTATATATTTTTATCCGGGTATCGTCAATAGCTATGTATCACCGGTGAAGGAGTCTATGTTTGTGGGATTTCCTTTGTGAAACCCCTTGAAAATATACCCTCATTGGTATATAATCTTGGTGTTGGACCGATAATGAGAAAGATATTTGTCCGGCGTTTCAGTATGTATTATTTGGGAGGAATATAATGAGATATGATCTGAAAAACAGGAGAGCTCTGGCTGCGGGCGTTCTCAGTCTTTCGCTTGTGGTGACAGCTCTTACGGGGTGCGGCGGAGCTAAAAGGGCAGACACACCGGAGAGCACGAGCGCATCGTCCGTCACGGGTGCGGCTGCATCGACCGGAAGTGCCGCGGAGAGTGAAGTAAATGAGGACAGTGCAAAGTACTCATCTGATATTATCGTAAAAAAGCTTGAAAACTATAATCCGTCATCGATAAGGGGAGTCGATGTATCCTCTGTTCTTTCGATCATGGATGCCTTTGATGAGCAGAACAAAAGCATATCAGATGAGTCAGAGAAGCTTGGCTTCTGGGATAAGGACGGAAACATAGTCGACAGACAGGGCTTCTTTGATCTGTTGGCGGCATCGGGTGTCAACTATATCCGCACAAGAGTGTGGAACGATCCTCACGATACAAAGGGCAGAGGCTACGGCGGCGGCAACAACACGGTAGAAAGGGCAAAGGAGATAGCTACCTATGCGACCAACGCGGGTATGAAAAATCTGATAGATTTCCACCTTTCGGACTTTTGGGCTGACCCTGCCAAGCAGATGGTACCAAAGGCGTGGACGAAGCTAAGCGCCGATAAAAAGGCAACAGAGATAGCCAAGTTTATAACAGCTTCGCTGGGAGAGATCGAGTCCGACGGGGCGGTGGTTTCTATGGCGCAGGTCGGCAACGAGACCAACGGAAGCATGTGCGGCGAGACCAATATGAGTTCCATCAACAAGATGATAGACGCGGGATGCGACGCCATACACGACTACAGGGATGACATACTTGCAGTTGTACACTTTACCGAGCCGCAGCAGGAGGGACTGCAGCTGCGCTACGCATCGCAGCTTGCGGCGTATAACGGCGGCGAGGGAGTGAGCTATGATGTGTTTGCAAGCTCCTACTATCCGTACTGGCACGGAACTCCCGAAAACCTGACAAATGTACTTGATTCCATTGCCAGGCATTATGATAAATATGTTATGGTGGTTGAGACCTCGTGGGCTACAAGGCTTGACGACGGTGACGGACAGGGCAACACCGTATCCGAGGAGAAAAACAGCACCGATATGCCGTACCGGTTTACCGAGCAGGGACAGGCGGATGAGATAAGGACTGTCGCGGAGGCAGTAAATTCCATAGAGACGACAAGGAGTGACGGGTCAAGAGCGGGACTCGGGCTGTTTTACTGGGAACCTGCGTGGATACCGGTACACTCCGTCGAGGGTCTGTCGGGAAAGGATTATGACAGGCAGCGTGCGGAAAACGCTGCGCTCTGGGATCTGACCGGCTCGGGCTGGGCTTCGTCCTACTCCGGTGAATATGATCCGAACGACGCCGGAAAGTACTACGGCGGCTCGGCTGTCGATAATCAGGCATGGTTTGATTATACCGGTAAGCCGTTGAGTACACTCGATATTTACAATTATCTGATCGACGGCTGCGATGCCGAGGTTCGCCCTGACGGTTACAACATAGAAACGGTAAATGTTGTCACCGGAGGAGAGATAGAGCTTCCTTCCTCCGTAAGTATCGTCTATAACGACGGCTCATCCAAGAATGAGAGCGTCACATGGGGCGATGGCGGTAAGGATATCGACACGACCAAAGAGGGGCTTTACTACGTAGAGGGCAGGCTTGATGCGGATCCCGATTATACTGTCAGATGTCCCGTGAGAGTCGAGGCTGCGAACTATATGGCATCATACGATGGAAGCTTTGAAGCCGATCCTACTACCTGGACCATAGACGGTGACGGTATCAATCAGGAGTTTGAGGACGCCAAGAACAACGCCGTGACCGGAAAGGGGTATATAAATATATGGGCAGAGGGAGAGGTAAAGGGAAGCCTCACAAGTGAGGAGGTCACCATCGATAAGGCAGGCTCATACACGGCATCCATACAGCTGCACGGTGATGTCGGGGTCGGTAAGGATAAGGGTGAAAAGGTAATTTTTATCGCAAAGACGGGCGATGGCAGGACGTATAAGTCAAAGCCCATGGTCGCGGACGGCTGGCAAAACTACGTAAAGGTTGAGCTGCCCGGGATCAAGATAACCAAAGACATGGTCAAGAGCAGGAAAAATACTGTCACGCTCAGCGTGCAGATAAAGCTCGGCGGCGGAAGATGGATGGCGATCGATGACGCTGCCGTGTCCGAATCAAAGTAAGGAGTAATGCCTTATGGCTAAGAAGAAAAAAGAGAAAAAGGATCCCGAGGAGATCAGGTTTTATCTGATGCTCGCCTGTGTTGTGCTCATAGTTGCAGCGGGATTTGTACTTGGGGTATTTTTGCTGAACATGGCTTCCGTGCTGGGTATACTAGTAATGCTCGGAGGTCTCATAGGCGCAACATTTTTGCTGGTGTCGAACATGAAGCGGTTCAAGATATACGATCGTCTTGAGAAGAGAACCAGAAACAATGAAGTGAAGGAGAGCGAGAAGCTCGACGAGGATATGGTCAAGTGCCAGGACAGGATCAAGGCACTTGACGAGAGAGCGGCGGCATCACCTGAGCCGCCGAGCGAGTGAATCGGCTATGTCAGCAGACTGACATAGCCGTGAATAAAACAAAAAGAAAGTGAGGATGCGGTTATGAGTATTGATACAATAGTAGAACAGATAAGATCCAAGACTGATTTTAAACCGGAGACAGGTATTGTTTTGGGATCGGGTCTTGGCAAGCTTTCAGAGAGGGTAGATGTGAGGGAGCGAATATCATATACGGAGCTTGAAGGCTTTCCGAGATCTACAGTTGAGGGACACAAGGGCGAGTATATCTTCGGAATGCTTGGGGATAAACCCGTGATACTGATGAATGGAAGAGTACATTATTATGAAGGGTATACGATGGAGCAGGTGGTAAGCCCCGTCCGTGTGATGGCAAGACTCGGCTGCGATTCGATCATACTGACCAACGCGGCGGGAGGACTGAACGAGAGCTTCCATCCCGGAACTCTTATGGCAATATCGGATCAGATAACCTCGTTTGTACCCTCACCTCTCATCGGACCCAATGATGATAGCTTCGGAACAAGGTTTCCGGATATGAGCAGTGTATATGATAAGGAATATATACGTATCCTTCATGAGGTAGCGGACGCTGAGGGGATCGGGCTTTGCGACGGGGTATATCTACAGATAACCGGACCGGCGTATGAGACTCCCGCGGAGTCAAGGATGTATGCCATGCTCGGAGCCGATGCCGTGGGGATGAGTACGGCGTGTGAGGCTGTGGTGCTGCGTCATATGGGCGTCAGGCTGTTGGGGCTCACGTGTGTGACGGATATGGCAATACAGAATGAAAACACGACCACCACACATGAGGAGATACAAAAGATCGCCGATCAGGCGAGTGACAGGCTCATTCGTCTTGTAGAGGGAGTTGTGAAGAGGATCTGATTTTTAAGAAACGCTTTTTGCTGCTAATCGCGGC
Source organism: Lachnospiraceae bacterium (assembly GCA_003453515.1). Classification (GTDB taxonomy): domain Bacteria; phylum Bacillota; class Clostridia; order Lachnospirales; family Lachnospiraceae; genus Eubacterium_F. Next base: position 16,395 of record DMLD01000200.1, on the reverse strand, counting down.
TGTCACTCTGCGTATGCGAAATTTCGCATGCGTAGAGTGAAATTGTGTTATCATGTTGAAAAATCACATCATGGAGGGGCTGATATGATACGCGCGGACAGTTTTCCAACCCATAAAATAGGAGATCTGGAGTGTCGGGCGGGGCGGACGGTCATCCGACGCTGACCACACACAGGAAGGACGCTCAGAGAGTCCTTGAATTTATGAAAAATAAAGGCTTGATCAGGAGGGCGCTATGATAGCAGATGAGGTAAAAAAGGAGTTTACAGAGCATGTGATCCCGTTTTGGGAGAACCTTAGAGATGATGAGTATGGAGGATATTACGGTTATCTTGACTTTGAATTAAATCTTGATAAGAAAGCAGTCAAGGGATGTATACTCAACAGCCGCATACTCTGGTTTTTTGCGAACGCATACATGGTCTTTAAAAAGGAAGAGTATTTAGACCATGCAAGGCATGCTTATGAATTTATGAAAAGGGCTTGCTTTGACGATGAGTGCGGCGGTGTGTACTGGTCGGTGACATATGACGGGAAACCCGATGATACCACCAAGCACACCTATAATCAGGCATTTGCTATCTATGCGCTGTCAAGCTACTACGCGGTGAGCTCGGATAAGGAGGCTCTTGACAGAGCATACATGCTCTATCATGTCATTGAGGAAAAATGCCGTGACGAGGGCGGCTATCTCGAGGCGTTTACCAGAGAATTCAAGCCGGAGTCAAACGAGAAATTATCCGAGAACGGCGTTGAAGCGACCAGAACAATGAACACGCTATTGCATGTGTTTGAGGCTTATACGGAGCTTTACAGAGTTTCCGGTGCAAAGGATGAGTCGGGTAAGACTGTCTTGAATGAAGCAGATGAGGTAGCGGACAAGCTAAAGGAGATGCTCGATATATTTGCCGAAAAGATGTATAACCCCGAGAAGCACAGGCAGGAAGTGTTTTTCGACCATGAATATAACTCATTGATAGATCTGTATTCCTATGGTCATGATATAGAGACCGCATGGCTCATCGACAGGGGACTTGAGGTGCTCGAGGAGAACGATGCCGCGGATTGGGAGAGGTATGCGGGGCTTCTTCACCCGATAACCGAGGATCTCACTGCCGAGGTCTACAAGGAAGCATTTACGGAAAACGGTATGCCCGCGGAGTGCTGCGAGGGTGTTGTTGATCAGAGCCGTGTTTGGTGGGTGCAGGCTGAGACGGTCGTCGGATTTTATAACGGATATCAGCGCACAGCCAAGAAGGAGTATCTGGAGGCGGTAAAGACCGAGTGGGATTTTATTAAAAATAATCTGATAGATAAAAGAGAGGGCTCGGAGTGGTTTTATGAGGTCACTCCCGAAGGTGAGCCTGAATCAAGGAAGCCTATAGTAGAGCCGTGGAAATGCCCGTATCACACAGGGCGTATGTGCTTTGAGCTTATAAGGAGGCAGTCATAAGCGGTGACCTTGAGCTTATAGTTTCATCAGTTTGATGTTTCGAGACGAATCGTGTTGGTGTTTCCTGATTTTCCGTTTGTCTGACCTCCGGTCAGTATCACGTTGTCGCCGTCAGAGAGTTCGAATAATTGCTTTGCCTTCTGCATGGCGTGATAGAACACTACATCAACGGAATTGAATTCCTCGCTGAGCACGGGCGTTACGCCCCAGCTTAGGTTCAGCTTTCTCCACGCCTTCACGGAGGTGGTCATCCCGATGATGTCAACGGGCGGTCTGAAACGGCTCACCATGCGGACGGTCATTCCGGAAAGAGAGCTGATGACGATCCCCTTTGCCTTAGTATCAATAGCCATCGCACATGTGGCGTGAGATACCGCGTCGATGTTGTTTTTGATGGCATAGTCAGTGGAAGAGAAGCGTTTTTTGTAATCTATTGTTTTTTCTGTGCTCTCGGCGATCTCTGCCATACTCTTTACGGCTAAAGCAGGGTACTTGCCCGAGGCTGTCTCCCCTGAAAGCATGATCGCGGACGAGCCGTCATATACCGCATTTGCCACATCGGAGATCTCTGCTCTTGTGGGACGCGGCTTATCTATCATGGATTCGAGCATCTCGGTCGCGGTGATGACACGCTTTCCGAGAAGCCTGCATTTTTTTATCAGATATTTTTGTACCGACGGTACCTCCACAAAGGGTATCTCAACTCCGAGATCACCGCGTGCTACCATAACACCGTCTGCGATCTCGCATATCTCATCGATATTGTCAACGCCCGAGCGGTTCTCAATCTTGGCGATGATGTCTATATCGCTTCCGCCGTTATCATCCAAAAAGCTTCGCAGGGATGCGACATCCTCCCTTGTCGAGACGAAGGAGGCTGCGATAAAATCCACTCCGTTCTCGATGCCGAACAGCAGATCCTCCTTGTCCTGCTCGCTCAGAAAATCCCCCTTAAGTACATGGTTCGGGAAATTCATACTCTTGCGGTCGGACAGCACTCCGCCCACGACTACCTCACAGTTCAGAGTACTGCCGCTTATATTCTTTACCTTAAACGAGAGCAGCCCGTCGTTTACAAGGATCGTGTCTCCGACGGAGACCTCCTTTGCAAGATTCTTGTAGCTGACCGAGACACGCTCGTTTGTTCCCTCGCATTCATCAGAGGTAAAGGCAAAGCTGTCACCGTCGTTCAGTGTTATCCTGTGATCCTTAAAGGTGCCGATCCTGTATTCGGGACCCTTGGTGTCGAGCATGATCGCTATCGGAAGCTCCAGCTCGTCTCTCACCTTTTTCAGCTTATCGATCTTATCCTTGTGCTCTGCATGTGTTCCGTGTGAAAAATTGAGTCTTGCGACATTCATACCGCCAAGACACAGCTGTCTCATCACGTCCTCGCTGTCACTGGCGGG
>DMLD01000200.1:0-13364 GCA_003453515.1 Lachnospiraceae bacterium | reverse complement strand
GCTTTTTTATCTGATAACGGAGCTGATAAAGGTTGTGCTTTGCCGTGAAATATGATAGAATAATGTGATGCAGATATCGGAATACTTGCAGTTAAAAACCAAAAACGGAGGACACCGCGATGAACAGATCAGACCTGAGGATAAGCAGATCCGACATGATATACTGCGTCTTATGCCAAAATGCTCCCTGTGATCAGAGCTGTGAGGAGCTTGAGCCCTCATCGCTCTTGCGAAGCATATGGTTCAAAAATGAGCAGGCGGCGGCAGGCAGGCTGCCGAATATTGATCCGTGCCGGGATTGCGCCGCACCGTGTGTGCAAGCCTGTATAAGAAGCGGCAGGATCCCTATCCGCGATCTGGTCGGCCGGTTGTATGAACAGGTAAGACCTGAATGCGATACACCGGTCCCGACAGATGATAAACGTCTGAATTGTAATATGTGCGGTATACCATTGGAGAACCCGTTTTTACTGTCTTCGTCTGTCGTTGCAAGTACCTATGATATGTGTGCCCGCGCCTTTGATGCAGGGTGGGCGGGCGTTTGCTTCAAGACGATATGCACCCTTGACATGCATGAAGCATCTCCCCGCTTTTCAGCTGTAAAGGGGAATGACGGAAGTATCATGGGCTTTAAAAATATAGAGCAGCTGTCAGATCACAGTGTCGATGAAAATATGAGGATCTTTAGGAGATTAAAAGAGACTCATCCCGAAAAATTCATACTGGCATCGATCATGGGGCAAAACGAGGATGAATGGGGCGAGCTTGCCGCTCTGTGCGAGCAAAACGGAGCAGATGCGGTAGAGCTTAATTTTTCCTGTCCAAATATGATGGATGAGGGGTTAGGAAGTGATATCGGTCAGGTCCCTGAGCTCGTAGAGAGATTTACGGCAGCAGCAAAGCGCGGCTGCCACATCCCTGTCCTTGCTAAGCTTACACCGAACGTAGCGACCATGAGCCCGGCGGCAGAGGCTGCAAAAAGAGGCGGAGCAGACGGGATCGCTGCGATAAATACGATCAAATCCATCACCGGAGTAAATATGGACACCTATGTGGCAGCACCCGATGTGAACGGACGCAGCTCATTGGGAGGATACAGCGGCAATGCGGTAAAGCCGATAGCGCTGAGGTTTGTATCTGAGCTCGGTCTGGATCCTGAGCTTAAGGGACTGCATATATCAGGCATGGGCGGTATCGAGACCTGGCAGGATGCGCTTGAGTTTATCCTTTTAGGCGCCGGAACGGTACAGGTGACGACGGCTGTGATGCAGTACGGCTACCGGATCATCGATGATCTGAAGACGGGGCTTAATATGTATCTTGCTCAAAAGGGCTTTAAAAATGTTACAGAGGCGATCGGTCTTGGCTTAAGCACGCTCAGCGAGACAACGGATGTGCTTGAACGCGATACCATATTGTATCCACGATTTATCAGAGAACGCTGTATAGGCTGCGGCAGGTGCTCGATATCCTGCTCGGACGGAGGTCATCAGGCTATCCGTCTGGATGAAAGCAGAAGGCCAATAATGGATGGGAAAAAATGTGTCGGCTGTCATCTTTGTGTACTGGTATGTCCGGGCGGCGCGATAGTACCCGGGAACAAGCGTGTAAGCCTGAAATCGCTCAAATAAGGAGGAAGATCACGTTATGAGAATTATCCATTGCGCTGATTTACATATCGATTCAAAGATGAACACACATCTTTCCGTTGAAAAGGCAAAGCAGAGGAAAAATGAGCTGCTTAAGACCTTTGAGAGGATGCTTGGATTTGCTGAGGATAAAGAGGTCGATGCTATTATGATCGCGGGTGATCTCTTTGACAGTAACCATATATCGGCAAGGGCCAGAAATGCGGTTCGCTCTCTGATCGAGGAGCATGACGGTATTGAGTTTTATTATTTGCGCGGTAATCATGATGTCGATTCTGCGTTTGACAAGCAGGGCGAATTGCCCGCCAATCTTCATCTGTTTGGAGAGACCTGGACAAGATATGTGCTGGGTAATAAGGGGCGGAATATAGTTCTCAACGGAGTGGAGCTGACAAAGGAAAATTCGGACAGGATATACTCCAATCTGGTGCTGGATCCCGGTGACTTTAATATAGTTATGCTTCACGGACAGGAGTCGGAGAAAAAGGCGAAGGACAAGACGGAGGCTATCGGCATTCGCGACCTTCGGGGAAGGTCGATCGATTATCTGGCTCTCGGACATATCCACACATATAAGTTTGAAAGCCTTGATTCGAGGGGGAGCTACTGTTATCCGGGGTGTCTGGAGGGCAGAGGCTTTGATGAATGCGGTGAGCACGGCTTTGTATTGATAGATATCAACGAAGCTGACGGGACATATACCCATGAATTTGTACCGATCGCTTATCGTACCATATATGAATGCAGGGTGGATATAACGGGGTTGAACAGCACCCGGGAGATAGAGAGCAGGATAAGGGAGTGCTTAACAGAGCAGGGCTATGCGGATACATCCCTTGTAAAGCTTGTGCTCACGGGAGAGACGGATGTTGGATCCGAAAAGGACTTGGGCTTTCTACAGAGCTGCTTTGAGGATGACTATTATTATTTTAAGCTTGTCGATAAGACATCCTACAGGATCGATATGGAGAGTCTCGCGCTGGACGTATCCCTGAAGGGAGAATTTATACGGACGGTCAACAATGAGGAGCTGTCCGATGAGGAAAAAAGCAATATCATACATATAGGCTTACAGCTGTTTGACGGCGAAGAAATATAGTTTGGATCAAAGATATCGGTAATAGGAGAAAAGGCTATGGAACTGATCAGTGCTCATATTGAAAACTTTGGGAAGCTTTCAAACGTCGAGTTCAATTTCAATCAGGGGATCAGTGTGTTTGAAAGAGAAAACGGATGGGGAAAAAGCACATTGGCAGCATTTATAAAGGTCATGCTATACGGCTTTGAGGGAGAGGGCAAGCGTGACGATCTGACCAATGAGCGCAAGAAGTATTCTCCGTGGCAAAAGGGAGTGTATGGCGGGGAGATCATTTTTACAAATGCTGATCGCAAATACAGGCTTTCCAAGGTGTTTGGAAAAAAGAGCGCGGAGGATGATTGTATATTGTCGGATCCGGACACCAATATACAGATAACGGATATCGATGCAAGCTGTGTGGGAAAGGTGTTTTTCCATGTTGACGGTCCGTCATATGCAAGAAGCGTATATATTTCTCAAAATGACGTGCTTACCGTGGAGAGTACGGATGATATATTTGAGAGAATAGGCGGAGGGGCTTATGCTCCCGACGAAAAAATACCGTACGAAAAAATGACAGAGCAATTAAAGAAAAAGACCGACTCGATGTCGCCCACCAGAAAAACAGGTGCCTTGTACAAGCAAAGGGAGGAGATCCGCAGTATAGAAAATCATCTGAGAGACGAGGAAAGCATCGAGCTCTCACTGCAAAGGCTGAGCGATATGCAGGATGAATATCTGGGCGAAAAGCGCCGGTTGACTGACCGCCTGGGCGTTTTGCAGAAGGAGCAGCAGACCAAAAGCGGATACGGGGAGAAGCTCGAACAAAAAAAGCATTATGAGGAGCTGGTATCCATTTACAGAGAAAAGGAGTCGGTTTATAATGAACGGCTTGCCGGATTCGGAGGGAAGGTACCCAAAAAAGAGGCTGTGGATGGCATAGTCTCAAAGACAAATGAGTTTGTTCAGCTGTCCGGAAATATCGACGGGATGAGATCGGATCCGGACAGTGAAGAGATAGAAGCGGTAAGGGAGCTGTTCCCGGACGGAATACCTGTCAGCAGGGAGGATGTCTCGGGAAGGATAAGTGCGTGGAATAAGCATAACGAATTAAAGAGTGCATTGGGTTCAAAAAAAACAACTCTTAAGATGGCAAAGCTGACATATGCCAACAATACAAAAAAGAATGTAAATATCATGCTGATATTGGCTGTTGTGATCATGGTTATTGCTGCAGTGACGTTGATATTTGTTCCGGTCATAGGTGCGTTACTTTTGGCTCTCGGCGTGGTGCTGTTTATTTTTAAGGGACGCTCTGACGGCAATGACAGTGACGGGATGCCGACGGAATGCGATGAGCTGCAGGCAGAGATAGAGGCTGATGAACAGACCATCCTTGATATAGAGGAGCAGACAAGGGCATTTTTGTCAGAGCTTGGAGTGGAGTACAGAGAGGAGAGTATAGCTGACGATCTCTATAAAATAGGGACTCTTATTGATAAGTACGACGGTGTAAGGGAGCGGGAAGAAAGGTTTAATAACGCCAAAAAAAGATATGATATGCTGGGCGATGAGATATTGCAGGGCATCAGAGCGCTTGGAGTGAAAGCAGGTGAGACGCTTACCGGGTATGACGGTATCAGAAGCGTTGTTCAGGACATCAGCTCTATGGCAGCAGGGCTGTGGCAAAGCGAAAGGGATATGAATGAAGCGAGGCTGAGACTGGAAAGATTTGAGGCTGAAATAGGGGATGTTGAAGCTATAGCAGATCTGGAGGAACCGGAGTTTGATGTATCACTGGAAGTGATAGGCGAGGAGATAGCTTCGATCACAGACAGTATAGAGGAACTCACGGAGAAGATATCGCAGAATTCAAGACAGATGGATATTTATAGGGATAATTATGTCGATCTGCAGGAGGAAAGACAGAGGCTCGAAGGGCTGAAGGAAAAGCAGGAGGAGGATGAGAAAAGATATAAATATCTGTGCCTGACAAGGGAATTATTGGAAAAGGCAAAGCAGAACATGGCATTGCGATATACCGGTCCCGTGCAAAGGAGTCTTGATCATTATCTTTCGATGATCATGAACGAGGATGAAAGGGAGGATGTAGTGATCGATGCAAATATGCATATAACCGCAAGGGAGCTCGGGCAGCAGCGGGAGATAGATCATCTGAGTCACGGATATCAGGATCTGGTTGGGATATGCTTTAGAATGGCTTTTGCTGATGCGATGTATCCGGAAGAGAGACCGACTCTGATATTTGATGATCCCTTTGTGAATTTCGATGATCAAAAGCTTGAAAGAGCAAAGCAGCTATTGCAGGAGCTTGGCAAGCGATATCAGATCATTTATTTTACCTGCCACAAGAGCAGGAGTTAAGGAAACACTGAATATATCAGCTTCCTTTGGAAAAGCTTGAAATAATGAAAGCGGAGGAAAGGTATTTATGGAGGAAAAATCAGATTACCTGATAAGGGGAACGGCAGCGGACGGACAGATCCGATTTTTCTGCGTGAGCTCAAGAGGCGTTACGGAGGAAGCCAAGGTTCGGCACGGTACAAGTCCCGTTATGACAGCGGCATTGGGAAGGCTCATGAGTGCGGGGCTGATGATGGGCGCGATGATGAAATCCGAGAAGGATCTGCTGACATTGCAGATACGAGGGGACGGACCGGGAAAGGGATTGGTCGTTTCCGCAGATGCTTTTGGTCATGTGAAGGGCTATCCGATAGAGCCGCTTGTTCTGATCCCCGCGAATTCGGAGGGAAAGCTCGATGTAGGTGGCGCTCTCGGAAAGGGGATACTGAGTGTGATCAGAGATACCGGGATCGGTGAGCCGTATGCCAGTCAGGTGGATCTCGTTTCCGGAGAGATCGCCGAGGATCTGACCTATTACTATGCCTCATCCGAGCAGATCCCATCGGCTGTCTCGCTCGGAGTGCTGATGGAGAGGGACAATACGGTGGCTGCGTCAGGAGGATACATCATTCAGCTGATGCCGGGAACGGAGGATACACTGCTTGACGAGCTTGAAAAGAAGCTAAAGGAGGCAAGTTCTGTAACAGCTTATCTGTCAGGCGGTATGTCTCCGGAGGATATCATCCACGAATTGCTCGGCAAGTGGGATGTGAACATATCCGGTGAGAGGCTGCCGGTCGGCTTTTATTGTAACTGCTCAAAGGAGAGGACGAGCAAGGTACTGGTCAGTCTCGGACACAGGGAGATAGAGGATATAATACATGAGAAAAAGCCTGTGGAGCTGCATTGCCATTTTTGCAATTCCAACTATGTTTTTTCGATCAGGGAGCTGGAAGAGATACTGCAAAGCATGCACACGAAATGAGGAAGCTATGACAAAGAAAGAGATAAATGAGATCAAGGCACTTTTTGATACCGTACAGGACTGCGGGATAACAAGACTCACGGGCTGTTATGTCAACGGAGAAAAGGAAAAGGTAAAGACCTTCAGTGACCGGTTTTACAATATCGCTGAAGAGGACATGTATAAATATCTGGAGATATTCAGAAAGACCCTGTCAGGTACTCCCGGTAAGAATCTTGTTGATATGAGCTTTAGCGACAGCAGCGGGGAGGATCGCAGTCTGGGAAGAGGGCTGCTTGAAAGGCTGAGGGACTCGGAGCTCGCCGACGATGCCGTACTGGACGAGTTTTACGACAGTGTTATCAAAACCTACGAGCATACGGGGAACTATCTGATCCTGCTTATCTGCCAGTCATATGACATCCCCGGGATCACCTCTGATGGGATAGAGCTTGAGGATGCCTCCGACGAGATATTCAGCTACATTCTTTGCAGCATATGTCCGATGAAGCTGACAAAGCCGGGGCTTGGATATGATGATACCATAGGGGAGATACATAAGCTAAGACAGTTATTTGCGGTGGAAAAGCCCGAGACCGGATTTTTGTACCCGGCATTCAACGAGAGAAGCACGGACATAACGGCGCTTTTGTATTCGACCAGCGACACAAAGCTGCTTCAGGAAAGATTTATAGAAAAACTGCTCGGTGTAAGCGCGCCGCTTCCGGCAAAGCAGCAAAAGGACGGATTTGTTGAGTTTGTATCTGATGTGCTCGGTGAGGAGCCTCAGATCGAGACTGTCCTTTCACTTCAGGAAAATCTGAGGGAGTCTGCAAAAAGCAAAAAGTCAGAGTCGGCAGGGGAGACCGTGTTTTTTGACAAGTCATCCATGAGGGATGTTTTTGAAAGGAGCGGCGTGACAGGAGAGCAGCTTGAAAACTTTGAGAAAAGGTTTGATGAGCAGTTTGACATGAGCAGGATCCATAAAAAGCAAAAGGCAGTCAGAATCGATGACGAAGATGACAGCCTGGAGCCGGAGGAATACATGGATCATTCTCCGACCATACAGGTCGAGGAGAAGCTCTTTGCTGACAATGTGGCTCCGGTCAGAAGTCTTGAGGTACGGAACAAGAATATGGTCCTGCGTATCAACAGCGGACATACGGATATACTTGATACCAGAGTCATAGATGGCAGAAAATGTCTGGTCATAGAGGTGACAGATGATCTGAGAGTAAACGGGATACCGGTGGAATAGGAGATGAAAATGAGCATATTTAAAAGGAAAGCAAGGGTCGACCGGGAGATATCCTTTGATCCTTCCCATATGGAAGCTATACTTAAGTGCAACACCTGTAATTCAGAGCAGGTGCTGAAGCTTAAGGACATTACCACAGGAGAGACGACAGAGATCGCCTATATCAGATATGAACATGAGCTGCGGGAGTATATGGACAGATATGGGATAACTGATATAAAGAAGGTATACTAACTATATAATACACAACAACATAATACACAACAACGGGAGGACAAAAGATGAATGTAAAAAGACACATGGCAGCATGTATAGCAATACTTATGACAGTGTGCATGCTGATACCGGCTAAGCCGGCGCAGATGGCAACAGTGAAGCTTAGCAAGTCAAAGCTGACACTGAAAGCAGGTGCTTCTTCAACGCTTAAGCTTTCGGGTGTTGCAAAGAAAAAAAGATCGAAGATCAAATGGAGTTCGACTGATAAGAGGATCGCCACTGTGAAGGCAAATCCAAAAAGGGTCACTGCCAAAGTAACGGCGAAGAAGGCAGGCAAAACCACTATAAAGGCTAAGCTTGCAGGCAAGAGCTATACTTGCAGGGTCGTGGTTTGGGAAGAGCCGGCTGAGCCCGAGGAACTCCCGGGATCACTAAGCCATGAGGGATATAAGCTGAAACAGGTCGTAGTGCTCAGCAGACATAATATCAGGTCACCTCTGAGCAGCCTGGGCTCCGCTCTTGCGGGAATAACTCCGTATCAGTGGTTTTCGTGGTCATCGGATCCAAGTGAGCTTTCTTTGAGAGGCGGTGTGCTTGAGACCGAGAACGGGCAGTATTTCCGTCAGTGGATGGAGAGTGAGGGACTGATCCCGAAGAACTACCATCCGAGCGATGAGGAGCTTGCCGTATATGCCAATTCCAAACAAAGAACGATAGCAACGGCACAGTATTTTGTTGCAGGGCTTCTTCCCACGGCAAACCAAAGAATTGATTACAAGGTCGACTTTGACACGATGGATCCCGTGTTTACTCCGCAGTTTACATATATGACCGATGAGTATAAAAAAGCCTGTCTGGCGCAGATCCATGAGCGATTTGATCCCATAGTCGCAGGGCTTAAGGACAACTACAAGCTTATCAGTGATGTGATAGCGTTGAAGGACTCTCCGGCGTACAAGGACGGATCGGTCTCGGATTTTGTGACGGACGACACGGAATACATACTCGAGATCAACAAAGAACCGATGGTGAGAGGATCATTGATGACAGCCTGCTCGGCAAGTGACGCGATGGTGCTTCAATACTACGAGGAGCCCGATAAAAAGAAGGCCGCGTTCGGCAATGAGCTTACATTCAATCAGTGGTGTCAGATCGCCGAGATAAAGGATGTATATGTCAATGTGCTTTATACTGCACCGCTTGTTGCTGTCAATCTTGCGAACCCTCTTTTGAAGGAGATCAAGAGCGAGATGAATAAACCGGGGCGCAAGTTTACATTTTTATGCGGACACGATTCAAACCTGAGCAGTGTGCTGTCTGCGCTTGAGGCGGATAAATACTCGCTTCCGTACGCTATCGAGAAGAGGACACCTATAGGAAGTAAGCTGGTATTTTCGAGATTTGAGGACGCAGACGGCAAGGAGGCGTGGTCAGTGGATCTGGTATATCAGACTACGGAACAGCTTAGAAATACACCGCTCCTTACTCTTAAGGATCATCCTGCCATTTATCAGGTCCCGCTTTCGGGACTTACGCGCAATTCCTCCGGGCTCTATGAGGGCGATCAGGTGGAGGAGCGTATTGATAAGGCTATAGCTGAGTTTGACAAGCTAAAGCAGCTTTATCCCGAGGCTAAGGCGGCATAATGGAGATCGGGCGGAAGGGCTGTCCGGACATCAGCATGAGTGGCTGGGCTGTCAGTAAAAGCAGAGTATCAGAAAAGCGGGGTATATATGAGTAAGCAGAAATGGAAACCGGGGAACATGCTCTATCCCCTGCCGGCTGTTATGGTCAGCTGCGGCAGGAAGGGAGAGACACCGAACATCATCACTATCGCATGGACGGGTACGATATGCTCGGATCCCGCTATGGTATCCATATCAGTCAGACCTGAGAGATATTCGCACGATATCATAGAGCAGACCGGAGAGTTTGTGATAAACCTCGTGACGGACTCGCTCACACGTGCCTGTGACTGGTGTGGTGTAAGATCGGGAAGAGATATTGACAAGTTCAAGGAGATGAAGCTGACTGCCTATAAGTCTGATATTATGGATGCGCCGGCTATCGAGGAAAGCCCTGTCAACATATATTGCAGGGTGAAAAAGACAGAGAGGCTCGGCTCGCATGATATGTTTATCGCAGAGGTCGTCGGAGTGACGGTTGACGAGGAATATATGGACGAGAAGGGCAGATTTGATCTGAGGGCAACAGGTATCATCGCGTATTCCCACGGCGAATACTATACCCTTGGGAAGAAGCTCGGAAAGTTTGGTTACTCTGTAGAAAAAAAGAAAAAGAAAAACAGGTCAGGAAATCATAAAAAGAAATAGAGAACAGACAGGAGGGCATATATGAGCGGATTTAATTATGCAGACGATGTTTCGGTGACAGACGGTGAGAAGGAAGTCAGGGTAGATTTTACATTCAACAGTGATGATATCACTGCGGATGAGCTGAGGGCGGAGGTCACATGAGAGATAATCCATATATTTATTTTGCTCCGCTGGAGGGAATAACAGGATATATATTCAGAAGAAATTACGACCGGTTTTTTGGCGGGATAGATGCGTATTATACACCGTTTTTAACCACGAGAGACGGTGGTATCATGAAGAAAAAAGAGCTTAGGGACATATTGCCCGAGAACAACAGGGGACTGCATACAGTCCCCCAACTTATGACAAAAAACGCCGACGAATTCATAACTGCTGCAAAGCATATAGAGAGTCTCGGATACAGAGAAGTCAACTTAAATCTTGGATGCCCTTCAAAAACAGTCGTGCCCAAAGGAAAGGGATCGGGATTTCTCAAGCATCCGGATGAACTGGACAGATTTTTGGACAGGATATTTTCGGAATGTGATATTGATATCTCTATCAAATCACGTATAGGATTTCATTCGCCGGATGAGCTTCCGGTTTTATTAAATATATATAAAAGGTATCCGGTCAAGCTGTTGATACTTCATCTGCGCACGGGAGATCAGCTTTACAAGGGCGAGGTGTACAGGGATGCTTTTTGGTATGCTTATGAAGAACTGAGATCAACAAACATCCCCTTGTGTTACAACGGTGATGTGAGAGTGGACTGTCGGGGATACGGTGAGGATGAGTCGGGTCGTGAGATCCACAGTGTCATGATCGGAAGAGGCTTTTTGGCAAATCCCGGTTTTATGGGAAATGAGGCTCTGAAGGGGTCGTATATGGATCGGGAAAGGGTGCATGAATTTGTCATGAGCTTGCAAAACGATTATGAACAGGTATTGTACGGAGAGACCCCGGTACTGTTCAAGCTGAAGGAGCTATGGTCACACCTTGCCGGCTCCTTTCCCGAGGACGGTGCACTGTTTAAGCGGATAAAAAAGGCAAAAACCTTAAAGCAGCTTGAGTCGGCATACGGGGATATTTTTGAAAAATAATGATATGTATACTTAGGGTACGGTGAGAAGAATGAGCGTGGAAGCAGATACATACAAGGTGATAAGGAGCAAGAGAAGGACGATATCCATCGAGGTGAACACTGAGCTTGAGGTCATAGTAAGGGCGCCGAGGTGGGTATCCAAAAGGGATATAAGATATTTTGTCGACGAAAAGGAGCACTGGATAAGAAAGACAAAGGAAAGGGTAAAAAGGATAAATGAGAAAAATGCCTCGGAGCCTGAAAAGAGATTGAGCGAGGCGGAGCTTGGCGAGCTTATGGATCGGGCAAAGGAGGTCATACCCGGGCGAGTGGAGTACTATGCCGGACTCATCGGGGTCACATACGGAAGGATCACGATACGTCATCAGAAAACGCGATGGGGGAGCTGTACCTCCAAGGGAAATCTCAACTTTAACTGCCTCTTGATGTTGGCACCAAGCGAGGTGTTGGATGCCATAGTTGTCCATGAACTCTGCCATCGCAAGGAAATGAACCACTCTGATAGGTTTTACAAGGAGGTCTACAGAGTCTATCCCGACTATGACCGCTGCGACAGATGGCTAAAGGAAAACGGCAGAAGGCTTCAGAGGATGAATCCGCGGTAGAGCAAAAACAAATTGAATAAAGCGTTCTGTCATTTGACAAAAGGCGGATAATAAGGTAGAATATCTACATATTTGACGTAATTTTAAGGCAACTGCTATGATAAGTTTAGGATAATATGAAAGAGTAGGGTATGGAGGTCGTATGAGAATTAAAAGATTGATATCAGTTTTTATGATGGTTTTGCTTGTCTTTGGATGTGTGATGTGTGAACAGGACATAAAAGCCAAAACAGGACAAATCAAGCTTAGTAAAAAAAGTGTAAAGCTTGTAAGCAAGGATACATACAAGTTAAAGCTTAACAGTCTTCCCGCCAAGGCCAAGGTCACATGGTCTGTCATTAAGGGAAAAGCCTATGTCAAGCTTGTAAAGAAAAAGCGTTCGTACGCGGTGATAAAACCGCTGAAAAACGGAACAGCAAGGGTAAGGGCAACTGTTAAACTGCCAACCGGCAAGCAGACAAAGCTGAAATGCATCATAACCGTAAAGCTTCCGGATGAGGAGAAGGACATAGCTCCATCACCTGAACCGACCGCATCACCTCAGGTGAGCACTAGTCCGTCAGCCACATACCATCAGATAACCCAGGCTGAGGCGATGCAGATGATGGGTAAGGATGACGGACATGTAATAGTTGATGTCAGGACTGAAGCAGAGTATAACGAGGGTCACATACTCGGAGCTATCCTCATACCAAATGAGAGCATAGCAGGTGAGTGCCCCGAGCTTCTCCCGGACAAGGAGCAGATCATACTCATATACTGCCGCAGCGGAAGAAGAAGCAAGGAAGCAGCGCAAAAGCTTGCGGATATGGGCTATGTAAATATATATGAATTTGGTGGCATCAACACATGGCCGGGTGCCATAGTCAAGTAATACATTAAACAGTACATAATAAAAAATCACATAATAAAGGAGATGAAACAATGAAAAAGGAAAATTTTGTCAGGAGGATATCCGCGATCATGCTCGTGCTTGCCATGGTGGCGTCGCTGGGATGTATTCGCGGGATCGATTCCAAAGCAGCAGCAAAGAAGGCAAAGATCGATAATTACAGCAAAAACATCGAGCTGTTGATGAACTCACATGTAAAGTGTGCCTATAACTATGCATCCTTTGCCGGGTTTGAGAGCATCATCGAGAACAAGAAGAAAAATGCGACCTACACGATCAAGATCAAGAACACCAAGGTCGCTAAGCTGGTTAAGAACAGTACTACTTTGGAAGGATATACGGATGCGCATCTTATCATGGCTGTCGGCACCGGAACGACCAAGGGTATTGTTTATGAGAAGAAGGGGAAAAAGAAAACCAAGCTCGGAAATATCACTATAAAGGTAAAGAAGTCCAATATCTCAGATGCCGTATATAATGCAGGCTCTCGTGATTCCTTCGGATTTACGGGACCTCTTTACTTAAGTCCGTATATGGGTCAGACAACATATGATGTTGCAGCCATGATACATAATTTTTTGAACAACAAGGAATACGGAACAAGCGTAAAGAAAAGTGAATACAGTGTCGAGTATGAGCTTAATTACGGTTCTGAGGGTGAGGAGCCGATCGCTGCCGGTACCGAGCCTGTGACCATTGATGACAAGGGCCTTTTGACTGCTCACAATCCGGGTGAGGCATATCTGGCCTTTACGATCAAGTTCAATGACGGTTCAGACTTTTCATGGAACCTCACTGTGAATGTGATCGAGAGTTCGATCAAAAAAGAGGGCAAGTACAGCCTTGACAATATCAGGGACTATATAGTCGGTATAGACACTCAGGTACCCATAACCAGAAACGGTGTGGAGAGCA
>DMLD01000148.1 GCA_003453515.1 Lachnospiraceae bacterium | reverse complement strand
CTATCAGCAATGGATTCGTCCTCTCTGTGTTGCCCATGGAGAGCAGCAGTCCCGGCAGACCGCCTACATGGTCGCCGTGCACATGCGTGATGCAGATGATATCCACATCGTGGAGGCTCCAACCCTTCTCCCGAATAGTGATCTGGGTCCCCTCACCGCAGTCGATCAGAAGAGAGCTTCCGTTGAACCGCGTCATAAGTGCTGTCAGCGCCCGTCTGGGCAGAGGCATCATACCGCTTGTCCCAAGTAAGCATACATCCAGCATCTGAGGTTCCTCCCATGAATCCATAATAATACACCTTATTGTACCACAAATACACTCAAAGGGCAAGAGTGAATTCACAGCATACTCACATAATCGTTACTATTCACGGCTGATGGATACACATATCAGCGGTAAATGCTTGCATTCATAAGCGGATATGCGTATCCATCAGGCTGAAGGCTGTCACTCCCCTACATGAGGAGAGTGCTGCGCAGCAGCGATAGAGTGCCGAAGGCACGGACTCTCCGAACGGGAGTGACAGCCATGAATAGTAACACATAATCTGGCAAACAAAAAGATGGAGCCGGTCAGGCTCCATACTCCTTCATCGTTTTTCCTCGCGTTCCCTCTCAGCCTGGCTTTTTCTGAGATATACAGGCGCAAAGTCCTTGGCAGGCACTGCCTTCCCTTGCTCCGCATAAAGCCTTCCAAGCGCAGCCACGGACGATGCTCTCTGATACCTCACCGCGTCCGAAGCAAATACGACGCCCGGGATATCCCTTAGCCAATCCTCATAAACGGGTACTCCGTCTCCCAGAAAAATAACACGGTCGCCCTTATTTTTCAAAACTGCTTCCTTAAGCTCATCTATCGGGTATGCGTCCTCGCGTATAAGCGCCCTCGGCTCCTCGTCGCTCACATCGTACAGACAGGCATACACTTGGGAGCGTCTTGCATCCATGATGGGGCATACGAAATCTTTGCTTCCCTGCAGATTGTAGGAAAGCCCTTCAAGTGTTGATACGGGAACTATCGGTATGCCCAGCGCCTGAGCCAGTCCCTTGGCAGTCGCCGCACCTATACGAAGTCCGGTAAACGAGCCCGGCCCCGCTGCGACCGCTATCGCATCAAGTTCATGCTTATCGGTATCCGCCATGCGTATCAGCTCATCTATCATGGGCAGCAGCGTCTGCGAATGTGTTTTTTTATTGTGTATGGTATACTCTCCCACAAGTATGTCATCATACAGAAGAGCTACGCTCGCAACAAGCCCCGAGCTGTCTATCGCCAAAAGCTTCACTTTTCACCTCACATATCTGATCAGGAAGTTCTTATTTGCAGTCTGCGGTAATCCATCCCCTTGCTCAGATCCTTTTCTATGGTTATCCTGACCGCCGAACCGGGGATGAGCTCCTCTACATTCTCAGGCCATTCGATAAGGCAGACCCCGTCCCCGTACAGATATTCATCAAACCCTATATCCCACATCTCATCGGGATCTCCTATCCTGTACACGTCAAAGTGGTACAGCTTAAGCCTGCCCTCGTACTCATGCACTATAGTAAAGGTCGGGCTGGTCACCGGCTCATCGATATCCAGTCCCGCCGCAACACCCTTGGCAAAGACGGTCTTTCCGACGCCCAGATCACCATCCAGCAGGTACACATCCCCTGCCTTCGCCTCACGGCCTATCCTCTCTCCAAGCCTGTAGGTATCATCCTCACCAAAGCTCTCTATTACTTCCATGGCAAACACCAATGCTTTCTATGATCGGTCAAGGATACTGATAAATATAGCGTTTCCCTGATCCTGTCGGTCAACCTTTACGATCTTTTTTTTTCAGTCTTGATTTAACCTCATCAAACACATCCTTACACTGTGCTCTCGGAATGATAAATGCCGACACCGTAGTCATATAGATGTAGATGACATTTTTCCGAAGGACGACCTTGCGTATGTCGGCATAGTCAAACTCCTCGGTCTTGCCGTCCTGTCCTATGGAAAAATGATCCTCTCCGAACTCATACTCCATCGGATACTTAAACGCACCGGAATGCAGCTGCGTATTTGCCTTTTGCAAAAGCATGAGCGGCTGGAACACCAAAAACAGCAGCGCCAGCACTATCAAAAGACATCTCTGGACTCCTGTCCAATGTCCCCATCTGATGATGAGAGCCACTATGGCAGCTATGCTCAAAAATACGCCTATGATGCCGCCCGGCCGCATGTAATTGTGATACAGAACAAAGCCGGATAGCGACGAAGCATCCATTCGGATCTCAAAGCTTATGGTCATAGATTCCCCCTTAAATGATCATCGAAAGCGATATCCTCTTTTTCTTTACATCCACGGACAAGACCTTCACATCGACCACATCCCCCACACTTACCACATCGAGAGGATGCTTGACAAACTTTTTATCGGTAAGCTGCGAGATGTGCACCAGTCCGTCCTGATGGACACCTATATCTACAAACGCCCCGAAGTCGATGACATTTCTCACCGTCCCCTTCAGAACCATCCCCTCACTCAGATCCGTCATCTCGAGGACATCTCCCCTGAGTATCGGCTTTGGCATCTCATCTCTGGGATCACGCCCCGGCTTTTCAAGCTCGCTTATGATATCGTTCAGCGTCTCCTCGCCTATGCCAAGCTTTGCGGCGAGCTTCGTCCTGTCCTTGACCATCAGGGTCAGCCCCGTAAGCCCGTCCCTTACATCGTCTCCGTCATAGCCCAGATCCTTGAGCAGCTCCTTGGCGGGCTCGTAGGACTCGGGATGCACCGCTGTCCCGTCCAAAGGCTCTGTTCCGTCAGTTATCCGCAAAAATCCCGCGCACTGCTCATATGCCTTTGGTCCAAGCTTCGCCACCTTCAGAAGCTCCTTTCTTGAATGGAACTTTCCGTTGGCCTCACGATAAGCAACTATATTCTTCGCTATGGGCTTTGACACGCCCGATACATATTCGAGCAACGATGCGGAAGCAGTATTCAGATCAACTCCCACATGGTTTACACAGTCCTCAACTACCGCGCCCAAAGCCTCATCAAGCTTCTTCTGGTTCATATCGTGCTGATACTGCCCGACTCCTATGCTCTTTGGCTCGATCTTGACAAGCTCTGCAAGCGGATCCTGGATACGCCTTGCTATGGACACGGCGCTTCTCTGACCCACGTCAAACTCGGGGAACTCCTCGGTCGCCCTCTTGCTCGCGGAGTACACACTCGCCCCCGCCTCGTTTACGATCACATAGTGAACGGGCTTATTTATCTCCTTTAGCATATCCGCTATGACAAGCTCGGACTCTCTCGATGCCGTGCCGTTCCCGACCGAGATCAGCGTTATGTCGTACTTGTCTATAAGCGCCTTGACTGTTTTCTTGGTCTCTTCTATCTTGTTTTGCGGCGCGGTCGGGTACACGACCACGGTATGCAACACCTTCCCCGTCGCATCCACTACCGCAAGCTTACAGCCTGTGCGAAACGCGGGATCCCAACCCAGCACGACCTGATCCTTGATCGGAGGCTGCATGAGCAGCTGCGTTAGATTTTTCCCGAAGACATGTATCGCCCCGTCCTCGGCTCCCTCCGTCAGCTCGGTACGAAGCTCTCTCTCGATCGCCGGCGCGATAAGCCTCTTGTACGCATCCTCTATCGTTATAAAAATGAGCCCCCTGGCATCATGGGTAAGCTCGGATAGCTGCTTTCCCTGCGATGCGGCTGCGATCTGCGGTGTAAAGTCCGTGATAAGCTTTGCTGCCAGATACGAGAGTATATCATCTGTCGGTGCTTCTATCCTGACTGTTAAAAACTTCTCCCTCTCTCCGCGGTTTATAGCCAGAGTCTGATACCCCTGAAGCTTCTTTAACGGAGATGTAAACTCATAATAGGTCTCGTATACGCTCTTCCTCTCGGCAAGCTTTTTGTTGGTCGTCTCGGAGGCTTTTGCTGTAGTCTTTGATGCTTGGATATCCTCCCCGGCGGCATCATCCGCGGTCTCATCATCCTTACCGCCCTTTTTGGTGACCGAGATCACTCCGTCCTCCCACGTCATACGGCGGATATGCGTCCTGAAGTCCGCCTCGTCCGAGAACCTCTCCGCAAGTATATCCATAGCGCCTGCAAGAGCCTGCACGACATCGCTTACTTCCTTTTCCTCATCGATATACTCTGCCGCCAGCGTCTCGGGATCACAGCTCAGATCTTCAAAAATGGCATCAGCCAAAGGCTCAAGTCCCTTCTCCTTGGCTATGGTCGCCCTTGTACGGCGCTTCTGCTTATACGGTCTGTACAGATCCTCCAAGAGCACCATGGTCTCGGCAGCATTTATCTTTTCCTTCAGCTCATCGGTAAGCTTTCCCTGCTCCTCAATGGATGCAAGTATAGTCTCCTTCCTCTCCTCGAGACTCCTTAAGTAGCGGAGTCTCTCATCCAACTCTCTTAACTTCTCATCATCCAATGATCCGTGTTTTTCCTTACGATATCTCGCAATAAAAGGAATAGTGTTGCCCTCATCTATAAGTGAGACCACCGCCTCAACCTGCCATGTTTTGATACCAAGCTCTTCGGCGATCTTCTTTTCGATATTCATTTTTTCTCTCCTTATCTCCATAATGAAGGCTGTTCACGGATAACATGAACAGCCTTCGCCACTGTCAAATATAATTGCAGGATACTGCCGGAGGTCAACAAGCCCGATCCCTCATCAAGCCCCTACACTGAAATTAAGTCCCGCTCCATGCATCGCAAGCTGCTTGTTCATCTCGCGCTCATAGGGGTTTTGTATGCCCTTGTAGCCGTTGAGCATCTGCTTGGCGGCACTGTTTTTATCATCACCCCCATGAGAGGTCCTCATGGTCGTGTTGGTCTCTCCGCCGGATACATATACTCTGCCGCACTCGGGACAGATAGATGTATGAAGTGTGACAGAAACCGATACAAGCTCCTTGTTTTCCTTGGCATCCTCCTGCCTTGCATTGGCAACGTGCTCCATCTCGTGACCCATTACTCTTGCGGGAGCCGCACTCGGATCAATATGACTGGGTGCCTTAAACGAAACATCTCCCTCGTTGGAGCCGTCTACATACTTTCGATTCTTACAGGTCTCACACTCTGCTTTCCCGACTCTCTTATCCTGCTTGGTAGGCTCGGGCTCACCGTTTGATCCGATCCTGTGACCCGTATTATCTACAGAGCCCGGTTTCGCTGCACCTGTGAGGCTTCCGACACCGACTACGGCAGCCGCAACACCGTCCGATCTCGGACTCGCGGCGTCTACTCCTCTTACCGGTGTGACAGGCATCGCCGAATACATAGGAAAAAGACCGCCGATACCCGACACAGGACCTATTCCCATAAGCGACACCTCCCTTCAGATAGCAGTCTTGAAATAATAAGGAAATACCGATAACGATATTTCCTTTATTATAATCTATTTCAGCCTTTTTGGCAAGTATTTCAGGCTATTTTGCAAGAAATTTTTGCCTCGTAGACTATATCTCTTACGTTCGTTCCAAGATAAAGCTTATACTCTCCCGACTTTGTTGAAAACTCGTTTTTATCGATATCAAAGGTCGCGAGATCCTCCTTTGTTATGCATATCGAAAACGGCACCGTCTCTCCCTGGCGAACCTCAACCTTGGTGAAGCCCTTAAGAGCTTTTACCGGCTGGTCGGACTCAGGCGATCCCACATATAACTGGATAACCTCCTTGCCTGTTCTGTTGCCTGTATTTTTGATGATCCCCGACACCTCGATCTCAAATCCGTCATCAGAGGTTTGGCGCAGGCAGGCGTCGACTCCGTCTATCTCAAATGTTGTATAGGAGAGTCCGTAGCCAAACGGGAATAACACATCCACACCCTCAGTCTCATAGTAACGATAGCCGACCATCAGCTTCTCGGTGTACTCACACACCCTGTGCCCCTCATCTCCGATCTCGCCGGGGTATGAACCGTACTTCTCGGTCGGTGTGTCGGAAAGCTTTATGGGATATGTCTCGGGAAGATGTCCCGACGGGTTGACATCACCGTAGATGACCCTTGCCAGAGCGAGTCCGCCGTTTTGTCCTGCGTAGCTTAACTGCAGCAACGAGTGAACCTTGTCTATCCATGGCATCTCCACGGCAGAGCCGCATACGAGTACCACCGTGAGCTTCTCGCCTGCCGCATCAGCCATAGCCTCTATGAGCTCATCCTGCGCATAGGGAAGCGTTATCGACTTCTTGTCATAGCCCTCTACATCATAGGCGTGATTGAGCCCTCCCACAAATATGACCTCATCATAGTCGTTTATGACCTTAAGCACATCGTCGCGGTACTTCTTCCGGGTCGGAATGATACGCTCGTTCAGATCCTTCTCTATCTCCTCCGGAGTCCTGTCATCCACAGGCTCGTACATAACCAGATTTTCCACAGCCTGCGTATATGATGTGTTGTCCCACACCGACTTGTTTTCAAAGTTGGCCGACTCCCAATCATCGTTGATAACAAGATCCTTGGCATTGTCAATATAGTATCCCGGGAGATACTTGTACTTCACATCACCACCCCTTGCCATCGCAAGTCCGAGCATCGGAGTGATGTTGTAGAAGGAGTGTATCTCCGAGGAACCTCCACCGACACCGTTGTCACGAACAGCATTGTCACCGACAACGAGTATCTTCTTATATGTCCCGTCCTGTCTTCTCGGAGATATCGGAAGGTGTGAGGTGTCATTTTTCAAAAGAACTATGCCTTCTTCGGCTACTCTCTCGACGACCTCATGATGGGCAGGAGAATTGTAAACTCCCTGAGAGCGCTTCGGATCTCCCATACGGAGCTTGTCCATCATCTTCAGCACTCTCTC
>DMLD01000061.1 GCA_003453515.1 Lachnospiraceae bacterium | reverse complement strand
CCGTCGATGACAGCACCTGAATTGATCTGGATCGACTTAGCCTTTACATCACCCTTTACAACTGCAGTTGAGTCGATGATGACAGGACCGTTTACCTCGATATTTCCCTTTACTGCTCCGGCAACTACAACTGATGTCGATGAGATACCGCCGATAACCACTGTTCCGACATCTATCTTGACGATGCCCTTTGAATTTAAGTCGCCCTCAAGTCTCGGTGTATTTACATAGATCTCTGAAGCATTGGTGTTGCCGGCAACCCTACCGGTTATGGTAAGCTTTCCTGCACACTCTACATCTCCCTCGATGGTTCCCTTTACTACGAGTGAGGTATCACTCTTTATTCCACCGTTGATGGTGGTTCCCTTGGTGATAACAGTTACTTCATCAGTAGACATCTCGATATCTTCCATATTATCATTGCTCATGCTTACATCCTCCATAACAGTGTTATTGACAACAGGTTTCATCACCGGCTCCTCAACGACAGGCGCTTCGATGATCTCAGGCTCTATCGAAGGCATATCGACAGGCTCGGGCTCCATGGCAGGCATATCAGTGACCGCGCTCTCCTCAAACGCCACACCCGCAACCGGCTCCTCGGTATAATCGGGAACAACTGACGGTGTATCGTCTGCGATCGGCTCGGGTATCTCAAGAGTCTCGACAGGCATGCTCTCCGGGATCTGCAGCTCCTCACTGTCAAAGTCCGGTATCTCGGGCTCTTCGGCAGGCTTAGTGAACATCATGGCAGGCTCTTCTATCCCGTCGTCGTCACCAAGCGGAATGTCTGCAGCGAAATCCTCTACCGCAATATCTTCTCCATCGTTTTCATCAAAAGTCTCGGTCAGCTCGTTTACCGACTGAGCGATATCTTCCTTCAAATCCTTAAAAAAACTCATAACCTTCCTCCAATCTTATTGATTATGCCTGATCGGTGCCGTATTCTCATCGATAGGCAGCAGTTCATATCCGTCCTTTTTCAGCGCTTTGATGATCGAAGACAGCGCTTTGACGGTCATCGGCTGAGTTTTGCTGTCATAAAACATGACAACGGAGGTATCGTATTTCGCAACCTCTGAAACGACCTCCGAAACCATCTTTTTCTTACTCACGCCCGCATCACGTATGTCCGGACTCAGAACATTCCAGTCGAGATAGGATATGTCTCTGTCCGTGAGTATATCGATCAGCCTCTCGATGGGGACGCTCGTCTGTTGTACCGAGCTTCCTCCCGGGAATCTGTAAAACCTCGAATATACTCCGGTCATATCATACAGATACTCGTATATCTTGTCCAGATCTCTTGTAAATGCCTTTTCGGATGCATATATCTCATCAAAAACATGCGAATACGAATGCATACCGAGCGTGTGTCCCTCATCGACGATCCTCTTATACGTCTCCTTGGAAAACTCGTCCGTCTTTCCGGTCACGAAAAATGTCGCCTTCACGTCATTTTTCTTTAGTATATCAAGGATCTTTCCGGTGTTGACACCCGGTCCATCGTCAAATGTCAGATAGACCTTTTTGCCTTCTCCGACACTTTTTATTTCCTCTTTTGCAGAACCCCCGGTAACGGCTGACCCTGTCGCTGACACACCATCGTCTTCTCCGACTATGTCGACCGCCTCACCTGTTGCAAAGGTCACCTCTTCGGGCTCAAGCCGATCAAGCCTTTTTTCAAGTGAATTGACCCTTAGTATCAGATATACTGACAGGCATGTCGGCAAGATCAAGAGTATAAGGAGCAGAGCGACAATAACTCTCTTTATCCTTCTGACCCTTTTTTTTCGGTAGTCCGCACTGACTTTTTCAACGGTATCCCCCGTCATTGGTTCTCCTCCTAACATACGAAAGCATGAACCAAATCTGATAGACTAAACGGGAGACAAAGTCCCCCTCATCCCCCGTTGAGTGTTTACCCGATCTGTGCTGCCACCTCTGCCGCGAAGTCCTCTTCCTTCTTCTCGAGTCCCTCACCGGTCTCGTATCTTACAAACCCGGTAAGTGTAATGTCAGTTCCAAGCTCCTTTGCAACACTTGCCACATACTGGCCTACATTTTCCTTATTTTCAGCCTTTACATATACCTGCTCTGTAAGGCATACTTCCTTAAGCTCCTTGTTAAGACGTCCCGTTACCATCTTCTCTATGATGTCATCCGGCTTGGATGCATTCTTGGGATCATTCTTTGCCTGAGCCTTGAGTGTCTCAAGCTCCTTGTTTTTGTACTCATCCGAGATATCATTCGGTGTGAGGAACTTCGGAGACATCGCAGCAACCTGCATAGCGACATTTTTCAGGCACTCTGTTACCTGATCGGCAGAAGCGCCGGTCTTTGCCTTTACCAAAACTCCGATCTTGCCGCCTGCGTGGATATAAGGAACGATCACTCCGTCGGACTCCTCAACCTTCTCATAACGGCGGATGTTCATGTTCTCACCTATTGTCGCTATCATGCTCTTTAGATTCTCTTCAACGGTCACGCTCTGATCTCCGATCCACTTCTCGGCAAGGAACGCATCCATATCAGCAGCACCCGAGGTGAGCGCCTGCTCTGCGACCTGACCTACAAATGTCTGGAATTTTTCATTTTTAGCAACGAAATCCGTCTCTGAATTTACCTCTACTATAGAAGCCTTTTTCGAGTCATCGCTCACCTTGATGCAAACGATACCCTCAGCGGCGATACGTCCTGCCTTCTTCTCAGCCTTTGCAAGACCGTTCTCCTTCAGCCACTCTACGGCCTTGTCCATATCTCCGTCTTTTTCGGTAAGTGCCTTCTTGCAATCCATCATTCCGGCACCTGTCATCTCACGCAACTCCTTAACCATAGCTGCACTAACTGCCATTGATCTATCCTCCTAAATACTTATACGAATTTACCATTCCGGTCATGATCACTCTTCTGCTTCTGCAGGCTCATCCGATACTGTTTCGTTGACCGAATCAGACATCGTCTCGCCCTGATTTGCCTCTATTACCGCATCTGCCATAGTGCTCACTATAAGCTTTACGGCACGTATCGCATCATCGTTACCCGGGATCACATAATCAAGCTCCTCCGGATCACAGTTTGTATCAACGATACCTACAAGCGGAATATGAAGAATATGTGCTTCTTCTATACAAATATGCTCTTTCTTCGGATCTACTACAAATATTACCTCGGGAAGAGACTTCATCTCCTTGATGCCTCCGAGGTTTCTCTCGAGCTTATCCCACTCCTTGCGAAGTCCGATGACCTCCTTCTTCGGAAGCACGTCAAAGGTACCGTCCTCTGACATACGCTCGATATCCTTCAGTCTGCGGATACGTGTTTTGATGGTCTTGAAATTGGTAAGCATACCACC
>DMLD01000141.1 GCA_003453515.1 Lachnospiraceae bacterium | reverse complement strand
TCCGGGCTCGAATACGATCAGATAGTAAGGTATATCCATGTGGTATCAAGGCTGATATCCGACATGCGGCATTCCGCAAATAAAAGGGTGGAATTCGAGATAGCACTTATACGTCTGTGCAGACCGCAGATGGAGAATGACTTTGAGTCGCTGATCGACAGGATGAAGGTCATGGAAAGGGATCTGGAGAGACTCAGTGACAAGCTGGAGGCAGGCGTATATACGACTGTGGTCAGGGAAGAGAAGGGCAGCGCCGGAGCGAGTACGCCGGCAGACAACACGCCGAAGCGAACTGAGGTAAGACCGGAGGCGGTACCCGAGGATATAAGGGAGATAATCTCCAGGTGGACACATATAGAGCAGGCAGTCAGGGCGAGAAAGGATCTTCAGATGCTTTCGTCCAATCTGGTGAACGTATCACTTTCGGTTGATGAACAGGGCAGGCTCGAGGTAGGTGCCAAGGAAAAGATATCGTTTGGAGTTCTGAACGACAAGGCACAGCTGGAAGCACTGACGGAGATCATCGGAGAGACGACGGGGAAACACGTAAATATCGTGGTAAAGGATCTCACGGATGCCAGAGACAGAGTAGGGACAGTGGATCTGAGGGAATTGATCCCCGGTGTTCCCATTATAGAAGAGGATTGATAAGGAGGATTTGATATCATGGCAAGAAGAGGCGGAGGCTTTCCGGGAGGCGGTATGCCCGGCAATATGAACAATCTCATGAAGCAGGCACAGAGGATGCAGCGCCAGATGGAGGAGAACCAGAAGGCGATGGAGGAGAAGGAGTATGAGGGCTCGTCCGGCGGGGGTGCCGTGACCGTGAAGATGTCCGGAGCCAGAGAGGTTTTGTCGGTGAAGATATCTGAGGAGGTCGTAGATCCCGAGGATGTCGAGATGCTTGAGGATCTGATAGTTGCAGCCCTCAACGAGGTGGGACGTCAGATCGATGAGGACAACTCCAAATCCATGGAAGCGTTGACCGGGGGCATGAATCTGGGAGGATTTCCGTTCTGATGAATTATTACAGTGATTCGATCAACAAGCTGATCGGTGAGATGGCGATGCTTCCGGGTATCGGACCGAAGTCTGCGGGGCGGCTTGCCTTCCATATTCTCGAGATGCCAAAGGATCGGGTAAAGGGACTCACGGATGCGATACTTGACGCCAGAGAGAAGACAAGGCTGTGTAAGGAGTGCTTCAACCTGTCTGATGACGAGCTATGCCCGGTGTGCTCCGATCCCAAGAGAAATCATAAGCTGATCATGGTTGTCGAGGAGCCCTCCGATCTGGTTGCGTATGAGAAGACGGGTCAGTACGAGGGGGTATATCACGTGCTTCACGGCGCGGTGAATCCTGCGATAGGAGTACAGCCCGAGAATCTTAAGCTCAAGGAGCTGCTTAAAAGGCTTGCGACCGAGGATGTCGAGGAGGTCATAGTGGCGACCAATTCGACGGTTGAGGGCGAGGCTACGGCGTTGTGGATAAGCAAATTTGTCAAACAGGCAGGTATAAAGGTGACACGCATAGCAAGCGGTGTTCCCGTGGGAGGTGCGCTTGAGTATGTGGATGAGATGACCTTGTATCGTGCGCTTGAGGGACGTACCGAGTTGTGATGAAGGAGAGTATTTTGGACGAGTTATCGGAAAACGAAGCATCGGAAAAGCGGAAAAAACTTATCCTTTGGATACTTACCATAGCGATAATAGTTCTTGGTCTCGGTGGATTATTGGTTTTTTCGTATTTTTATAACAATCAGTGCTATACACATTATCAGGATGTGAGCGAGGTTGAAAGAAGCGACTCCAATAATGTGACATATAGTTATTTTCAGAAAAATCTGTTGAAATACTCCGGCAGCGGTATCTCCCTGATAGACTCCAAGGGAAAGACCCTGTGGAACGGCGGCTTTGAGATGAAGCAGGCTCAGGTGGATACCTGCGGTGAACAGGTGATAGCTGCGGACATAGGCGGGACCTCGTTCCACGTCTACAACGGCAGGGATGAGGGAGCCGGTGAGGAGACGACCTATCCGATCGTGAGAGCGAAGGTCTCCGCGCAGGGCGTTGCTGCGGTACTGGAGCAGGATACCGATTCAAACAATCTCAGGGTGTACAATCCATACAGCAATACGACCAAGCTTTTGGCGGAGATACCTACAAATGTCAGTGAGGAAGGATATCCGTTGGATTTTGATATTTCTCCGGATGGCAAGACTATAGTTGCGGCGTATATGACGGTTGAGGACACCAAGTCAAGCTGTAAGGTCAATTTTTACAATTTTTCCGATGTCGGACAGGACAAAAACATACTTGTCGGCGGAAAAGAGTACGGAACCGAGATGATATCGCAGATCAGCTTTTTGAAGGATGACAGCGTGGTCGTATTCAGGGAGAAGGGGTTTGATGTCTACTCCCGCATGAAGCAGCCCGAGGCGATTTTTGAAAAAAGCTTTGACAAGCCGATCATGAGTGTGGCAACGAGCGATGATTACATAGCGGTGGTTACCGGGGATGACAAGATGGAAAACAGGTATCTTCAGGTATTTACGCCGGACGGGGGAGTCAGGCTCGAGAGAGCGATAGACTATGAATACAGCCAGTTTTATATATACGGAGAGGAGCTGTTTTTCTACGGGACGCACCATGTCGATATACTGAGGATGAACGGCAGGGACAAGTTCTCCTGCGATTTTGACTCTGAGATAACCGGAGTGTTTCCGGGCGGGAAAAGGATAGAATACCTGATCGTTGACCTTCATACGATAAGAAGGATCAGGATGAGGACAAGATGATGATAAGGGAAACACATCAGGATATGCCGGGTTGAGCGGTATATGCAGATAAATAACTTCCATATAAGTGTTTCCGTGAGAAAGCAGGTGCGGTGTGTACACACATATAATAGAAGCAATAGTGGTGATAGTGATCATATTGACCATGATCGATGGCTGGAAAAGGGGGATGATGCTGAAGCTCTACGGGCTCATCAGGCTGATGCTCATGATAGTGCTGACGGTCGCGCTTACGCCCATACTGTACAGTCTCATAAAGCTGGAGCCGGGGCTTAGGGAGGGAGTGAGTGTGCTTGCTGCATTTGTGCTGTCGATCATCGTTATCATGGTCATAGCATCAGTGCTTAAGATAGTAGACAGGCTTCCCGTACTGCACACCATCAATCACATCGGAGGGGCTCTCGTGGGTCTTATCTTCGGGGTGCTCACCGTGTGGGTCGCCCTCGTGATCATAAGCTCGCTCACGGATATCGAGTGGTGCAAAAATGTCGTTCACTATGTCAAGGCTTCGCCGCCGTTGAAGTCACTTCTTCGGTTCGACCCCATAAAAATGCTGATAGGATGACAATTTAAGAAAAAAATGTTGACATTGTCGGTAACATGCGCTACAATAATCAAGCGTGCGTTTGCGCGCAGCGTATGTGCCGGCATTTTTATATTGTACCGGCACGATATCATACAGAACAGGAGGTGAAAATCAATGCCAACTTTTAACCAGCTCGTAAAGCAGGGAAGAAAATCGGTTGCGAAGAAGTCAAACTCTCCGGCACTTCAGTCGACATACAACTCACTGAAGAAGAAGCCCGTGAAGGCAAGCTCTCCGCAGAAGCGCGGCGTATGTACGGTAGTTCGTACCGCTACACCGAAGAAGCCGAATTCAGCACTCCGTAAGATCGCCAGAGTGCGTCTTTCCAACGGCATCGAGGTAACAAGCTATATCCCCGGCGAAGGTCACAACCTTCAGGA
>DMLD01000121.1 GCA_003453515.1 Lachnospiraceae bacterium | reverse complement strand
CCGTACCGGTATACCACTCACTGTTTGCACTCTTCTCGTATGGCGGAAGGACAGAGACACCTCCGACGTTCCTGTCCAGATCCCACGGGATACCGATCCCGATGTGAGTGTTAAGCTTGAGCGGCTGATACTGCGTCAGCACACCAACCGTATCTACACCTGAATTGATACAGTTACTCAGCGGAAAGTCGATGATACGATACTTCCCTCCGAAGGCAACAGCAGGTTTTGCCACATTTGCGGTCAGGACACCCAGACGCGATCCCTGTCCGCCAGCCAAAAGCATGGCTATCATCTCTTTTTTAATCATCTGATCACCCCTGTTGTTGAAATAGTGACTACATTATAACACATCTTTTTGAAAATGTGAATATTTTTCATAAATTTTTTTTCGTTTTTTTTCCATTTTTGTTAAAATTGCACAAAAGAATATAGGGGTTGTATTTTTCTTCGGGAGTTGGTACAATAGTCTATAGCATATAGAGTGCTTTTACATACACATACACACTCTATCTTGGGAACGGAGGATATAAAAATGTACACAATTGATCTTAACAGACCCGTCCACGCGCACTTCATCGGCATAGGCGGGATAAGCATGAGCGGTTTTGCCGAGCTTCTTTTTGACAGGGGCTTTGAGATATCGGGCTCCGACAGGGAGGCATCCGACCTCACCCGCCATCTGGAGTCTCTCGGTATGCGCATAGCATATAAGCAGGTTCCGGAAAATATCACGGATGATATAGATGTGGTAATCTACACCGCTGCCATACATCCCGATAACCCCGAGTACGCCGAGTGTATAAACAGAGGTCTTCCCATGCTCGAGCGCGCTGAGCTGGTCGGTCAGGTCATGAAGAATTACAGGACCGCGGTCGCCGTAGCCGGAACACACGGAAAGACCACCACGACATCCATCGCCTCTCATATCATGATGGCAGCAGGACTTGACCCGACTATTTCCGTCGGCGGTATCCTTCCCTCCATCGGAGGCAACATAAGGATAGGTCACTCCGATTCCTTTATCACCGAGGCATGCGAGTACACCAACAGCTTCCTGAAATTTTTCCCGACGATAGGGATCATACTTAATATAGAAGAAGACCATATGGACTTCTTCCACGACATCAACGAGATAAGGGCGTCGTTCCGCCGTTTTGCCGAGCTTATCCCGGACACTGGAGCACTGATCATCAACGCAGACATAGACAATGTGGAGGAGATAACGGATGGGCTTAAGTCCCGGGTCATCACCTTCGGGCTGAAGCACGATGCCGACTACACGGCGTGCGACATTTCCTATGATGAGCTTGGCAACCCGACCTTCACGCTTGTCTACCGCGGTGAGAAAAAGGGAACCTTTAGTCTGGGCATTCCCGGCGAGCACAACATATCCAACACGCTCTCATGTATAGCGCTTGCCGATATCTGCGGGGCGGACGAGTCAGCCATCAAGACCGCGCTCTCGGAGTTCAAAGGAACAAACAGAAGATTTGAATACAGGGGAAAGGTAAACGGCTTTACCGTGATCGATGACTACGCGCATCACCCCACGGAGATCACGGCAACGCTGAATGCCGCCAAAAACTACCCTCACAGAGAGCTCTGGGTGGCTTTCCAGTCGCATACCTACAGCAGGACGAAGGCATTTTTGCCGGAGTTTGCCAAGGCTCTGTCCGCTGCTGACCACGTCCTTGTCGCCGACATCTACGCAGCAAGGGAAAAGGATCCCGGTGACATCTCGGGAAAGGATATCGCCGACGGGATATCAAAGCTTGGAACAGACGCAACGTATCTTGGCGATTTTGAGTCCATTGAAAAATTTATTTTAAAAAATTTAGTTGACGGTGACTTGTTGATAACTATGGGTGCAGGAAATATAGTAGAAATCGCAGACCACCTTCTGAAAAGCTGACTTATGCACATTATCCACCGCCTTATACACATTTTGTCGAACGATTTGGCGGTGGATAAATTCTTGATATTTTTTATGGTCTATAAGTCTGACTTCTGTGCTTCATTTTGAAAATTCCCTATTTATCGCCGTTTGCGGAGATTTTTCTACAAAAATAGTCTCATCGCTTCAAACTTATCCACACTATGAACATTATCAACCACCGTATTCTACAAAAAAAGAGCACACACAGGGGGGTTTGCAAGGTTCAAAACTTTGTGCTATGATATGAACCAATGAGTGTTCCTTAGTACATGAGAGGCGATAAAGCATGAGTTTTATGATCACGACAGACGGGACTCCCGGCATCACGCAGGTGCCAAACGAGATCCTTATTGAATATTTACTGAAGGCCGGCGGAGAATATGTAAAGATTTATCTATTTCTTCTGATGGCTTGTCAAAACCCGGGCATAACAGGTCCCGTATCGGTCGAGGCACTCGCGGATGTGTTTGATCTGACCGAGAGGGATATCGTGCGGATGCTTCGGTACTGGCAGCGCGAGGGACTTCTTTCCTTATATGAAGACAATATGTCAGGGATAAGCGGCATAACACTTCACAATCCCGACCATACGGGCGTATATGCGGAGAGCGCACCCTCCTTTATAGAAACGGGCGCGCCTCACCTTAAGGTCGTAAGCCGCGAGGACGAACCGGTATCGCGCAGCATGACGGACGAGCCTGCTGACAGCCTGCCCGAGAGGACCGAGTACACTGCCCTGCAGATAGACGCGCTGACAAACGATGACGAGATGGGACGCACGCTGTCAAAGGTTGAGCAGCTGCTCAAAGCTCCGATATCCTCCGCGCATATGCAGCTTCTGATGTATATGGTGTGCGATCTGGCTATGAGCTTCGACCTGATCGTTTATCTGTATGAGACCGCCGTGTCAAGGGGCAAGACAAACCCCCGTTATATAGAAGCGGTCGCGATAGACTGGTCCAAAAAGGGGATAAGGACTATCGAGCAGGCAAAGAACGAGGCAAAGGACTTCGGCGCAAAGTACAGACCCGTCAAGGAGGCGCTCGGGATCCACAGAGATCTTGCTCCCGTTGAAAAGGAGCTGATAGATAAATGGGATGCTTATGGCTTTTCGGAGGAAATCATCACCGAGGCATGCAAAAGGACCGTGATGCAGACCGGCGACACCAACCTAAACTACGTATCAAGGATACTCGAGGGTTGGCACAAGCAAAACGTCAAAACAAAGGATGATATAAAAAAGGTGGACGAAGCCTTCCACAAGGCAGGCAAGGCAAAGGCAAGGGCAGGCGTCGCCAAAAAGACAGCATCGAGGAATTCATTCAGAAACTTCAACCAACGCGATTACAGCGATGAAGATTATGAAGCAATGGAACTACAGTTTTTAAAGCAGAGAAAGGGAACACAATGAATCTCACAAGCAGCCAGTACAATCAACTGATGTATCAGTACACGGAGCGTCAGGCGCGCTCAAACGAGGAGTTAGACGAGAGGAGAGCGGAGGTGTATCGCGAGCTTCCGGAGCTGAAGGAGCTAGAGGCCAGAGTCAGAAGCCTGTCTTTGAAATATGTCAGGGAGTCAGCAGGCAGGGAGGATTCGACAGAGCGCTTCCGTCACGAGATGGACGAGCTCAAGCTCGAGCGCAGCCGGCTGCTTCTCACCCACGGATGGAAGGAGGACTATCTGGAGCCCACCTATGAGTGCCCCGATTGTAAGGATACAGGATATATAAACGGAAAAAAATGTCACTGTCTTAAGAAAAAGGCTATAGACCTCTTCTACAGACAATCAAATCTGGATGACGTGCTCGGAGCGGAGAACTTTGATACCTTTGATCTCATGGTCTATCCGGACGATCTCGTGGATGATATCAGCGGGATGACATCCCGGGAGATAATGCGCGAGGTGCTTGTGGGCGTAAAAGGATTTGTCGAACATTTTGACCAAGATTTCAGAAATCTTCTTTTTTACGGAAACACGGGCGTCGGCAAGACATTTCTCTCGCACTGCATAGCAAAGGAGCTGTTGGAGCAGGGTCACTCGGTACTATATCTGGATGCGATCCGCTTCTTTGAGCTGCTGGAGAGAGGTCAGTTCGACAGAAAC
The DNA here is from genome assembly GCA_003453515.1 of Lachnospiraceae bacterium. GTDB lineage: Bacteria > Bacillota > Clostridia > Lachnospirales > Lachnospiraceae > Eubacterium_F. The sequence continues at coordinate 8,596 of DMLD01000121.1, read as the reverse complement.
CTTGACTATTCCGACAAGAACGCTCTGCTCTCATATATACTGGATGCGGAGCTGCTCATTATAGACGATCTGGGAACGGAGCTCACCAACGGCTTTACGACCGCGCAGCTCTATCACGTGATCGAGGGAAGGCTTATGCAGCGCAGGTCGACGATCATCACGACCAACCTCGCGATCAGAGATCTGAATGATGTATATACCGAGAGAGTTTTCTCTCGTATAATGAAAAATTATGACACTTATAAACTGGTGGGAGACGATATCCGTCTCAGCCAACGCTGACAGGGGGGGAGAGTTAGAAAATGCCATCTCAGAAGGAACTAAACAAGGTGATACCGTACGGAGATCTTGGGATCATTGCTCTGGAGAGCAGTCGCAAGATCGGAGAAAAGGTCGACAAGTACATTGCAGACTGGCGCGGTCAGGCTGCCATGGATCCGACTCAGGAGATCCACTTTACAAACTACAAAAAGGACTCTTACATCATAGACGCCAAGTGCCCGAGATTCGGTTCGGGCGAGGCAAAGGGCATCATCAACGAATCAGTGCGAGGCAAGGATATATTTTTGCTGGTGGATGTATGTAACCACAGCCTGTCCTATACCGTCTGCGGTCAGACAAACCACATGTCTCCGGATGATCACTATCAGGATCTGAAGAGAATGATCTCCGCTATCGGAGGTAAGGCAAGACGTCTGTCGGTCATCATGCCGTTTTTGTACGAGGGACGTCAGCACCGCAGGACTACCAGAGAATCCTTAGACTGCGCATTTGCCCTTCAGGAGCTCATCAGCATGGGCGTTGAGAACATCATCACCTTTGACGCGCATGACCCGAGAGTGCAAAACGCCATTCCTCTGAACAGCTTTGAGACGGTACAGCCGACATATCAGTTCATCAAGGCACTGCTTGCCAACGTGCCCGATATAAAAATGAATGCCGACAACATGATGATCATTTCCCCTGACGAGGGTGCCATGGGGCGCGCGATCTATTTTGGAAATGTCATCGGCGTAGACGTTGGGACCTTTTACAAGAGGCGTGACTACACCAAGATAGTTGACGGGCGCAACCCGATCGTTGCTCACGAGTTTTTGGGCTCATCCGTTGAGGGCAAGGATGTTGTCGTCATCGACGACATGATCTCCTCCGGAGAAAGTATGATAGATGTAGCGACGGAGCTCAAGCGCCGCAAGGCCAACCGTATATTTGTCGCTTCCACCTTCGGACTTTTCACCAACGGCATGAAGGTATTCGATGAGGCTTATGAGAGCGGACTGATATACCGCGTGATGACAACAAATCTTGTTTATCAGTCACCTGAGCTTCTGGAGCGCGAATACTACATCGATGTCGATATGAGCAAGTACATAGCGCTTTTGATCGACACGCTCAATCACGATTATTCAATTTCGGAATATCTCAATCCGACAGAACGGATCGAAAGAGTTCTGAAAAAATACGGTCAGAAATAAAAATGACTCAAAAAGATCCGGTCACAAGATCGGATCTTTTTATATTCATATATCTCACATATCTTATATTCATCTGTCGCATCATCCGTTTGGATCGACATCCACATCCTCACCGCCGTCATCCGGATCGACATCGACCGGCTCCTCCACAGGCTCCTCCGTAGGCTCCTCAACAGGTTCCTCCACAGGCTCCTCTGTAGGCTCCTCGACCTCCGGCTCCTCGTCAACATCGGTCTCCTCCTTCGGCTTTTTGGTCGCCTCAGGCTTCCTTGTCGCCTCAGCCTCATCCTTACGATTTTCAACGACCTTGGTCAGATTGAACTTCTTCGGTGCCAGATCCTCGTGAAGCGCGTTCATAAACTGCTCCCATGTTCTGAGCGGATATGTGCTTCCGTAGAGATCACTGACGGTCTTTGGCGAGTCGTATCCGATCCACACAGAGGTCGTGTAGTACGGAGTAAGCCCGCAGAACCATCCGTCCCTCTTATCATTGGTCGTTCCGGTCTTGCCGGCACAAGCCATGCCGTTTTTCAGCTGATGTCCCGCTGCCGTACCGCGTATCAGGACTCCCTGCATGATATCGAGCATCTCATCGGCGGCATCGTGCTTATAAACATACTTTTCCTTGATCTCATCACTTACTATCTCGTTTCCGTCCGAGTCCTTGATCGTAACTATACAGGTCGGCTCCCTGTACTTTCCGCCGTTGCCGATGGTAGCGTAGGCAGAAGCCATCTCAAGCGTCGAGCAGCCGTATGTCAGACCACCGAGTGAAGCCGACAGATAGTAGTCGCTCTTCACTATATGTGAGTAATTCATATCAAGCAGATACTGTAACCCGACTTCGGGAGTCAGCTCATCAAAAAGCTGCCATGCCACGGTATTCAAAGAGTGCTCCACGGCATACTGTATCGACACATTGCCGTGATACGAGCCACCCGAGTTGGACGGTCCGTCCTCAAACTTGTGGTCGTTGACCATCGTACTTCTCGTCTTGCCCCTCTCAAAGGACGGGGTGTAAACTATGAGCGGCTTGATCGAGCTTCCCGGCTGACGAAACGCCTGAAAGGCACGGTTAAGGGTGTAGCCGTCATTTTTCTGAGACCTACCGCCCACTATCGCGACCACTCGTCCGGTAGAGTTGTCAATACAGGTCCCCGAGCCCTGCATCTTGTAGATACCCTTTTTGGTCTTTTCCTTGAACGGCTTTAGGTTGTCGTTTATCGCCGTCTGCAAAAGCTTCTGGGTCGAGAGATCGATCGAGGTGTATATGCGCAGACCGTTGTTTTTGAGCTTCTGCTCGGCGATCGCATACTCCTCCTCATACAGCTCGTCGTACTGCGCCTTGTCATCGTTGTCCATGAAGCTGTAGCGGAACTCGAAGCCGTTTTTCATCATAAGCGCACGGATGGCGCTGTAGGTTATAAACGTCTCGATATAATCGCGCTTTTTGACTTCCTGAACATTGAGCACTATCTTCTTGGAGTACGCCTCATCATACTCGATGCGGTTGATGACTCCGTCCGCCAGCATCTGATCCAGAATACGGTTCTTCCTCGCGACGGTATTTTTGTAGCGCTTGAGCGGGTCATACCTTGTCGGGCTGTTCGGTATCGCACATAAAAATGCGAGCTCGCCGAGCGACAGCTCCGTACAGCTCTTGCTGAAATACCCCTTTGCGGCAGCCTCGATTCCGTAGTAGCCGTTCATAAAATATATCGAATTAAGATAAAACTCAAGTATCTGATCCTTGGTGTACTTTTTCTCCATCTCCATCGCGATAAAGATCTCCTTGACCTTTCGCTCGATGGTCTTTTCCGTACTTAAAAATGTTCCCCTTGCCAGCTGCTGTGTTATCGTCGAGGCTCCCTGGGTAGCTGTTCCGTTGTTACGGATATAAGCAAGCCCCGCCCTTATGATACCTCCGAAATCTATACCGTTGTGCGAGTAAAACTTCTTGTCCTCGGTGACGATGAAGGCGTCCTTGACATACTTGGGGATCTTGTCTATGGACATATAGTATGAGTCCTTCTCACCCTTCAGGACGGCGATCTGCTTGCCCTTGTTGTCATAGGCTATGGATGTCTCCGACGCCCTAAACGTCTCCGGAGTCGAAGCGTCCACCAGTACCTTTGCCTCATCCTGCATAGCGAAGACCATGTCTCCGTATTTGAAGTACAAAAACAGACCCACGCCAAGTATAGTGAGAAGTATCACAAGAATAATGATCTTGAACACCAACCAGAACTTGCGATGGCGCTTAACCTTCTTGTGTTTCTTTTTTCTTTTGCCAGGTGATCCGTAATTCGACTTTGTTGAGCTCTTTTTTGCAGGAGCACTCTTATGAGCCTTGGCATCCGAGTTTATCTCCTTTGCAGTGAGCGGTCCGAGATCGTTGTCGAACTTGTCACCTGTCGGGTCTCCCATATCAGTCATATTCCCCATGTCCTTTCTCCCTGTGTGACCGGTCACGGCTGTCACTCCGTGATCAGTCCCTCCGGTATTTCCTTTAACTCATCCCCATCGGATACTATCTGGTTACGACCGCCCCTCTTCCCGCGATACAAAAGATCATCCGCTCTGTTCATAACGGTTTCAAATTCCTCACCCGGCTTTCTTATGGTGACACCCATGGTCATCGTCACGGAGAAGGTCTTGTCCTCCGTCTCAAAAACCTTGGCTCTAATGCGTCCGGTGACAGCCTTAAGATGCTTTATCAGATCATCCTGCGTTCCGTCAAACCCGATAAGGAACTCCTCACCGCCCCATCTCGCAACGAAGCCCGACTTCTCCAGCTCTTCTTTCAGCTCTCCTGCGACAAACTTCAAGACCTCGTCACCCATATCGTGTCCGTAGTTATCATTCACACCCTTAAACCAGTCTATATCTCCCATCGCTATGGCAAAGTTGTTGTCCTCCCATGTGTTTTCCACCCTCACCATGGTCGCGCGACGGTTCAAAAGCTTGGTAAGCGGATCTCTTGATATCATGTCATCGAGAGCTATCTCAACATGCACGGCATACTCGCCCATGTCAGCCAGCTCATCATTTCTCTTCAGCACCTCATCAGACATCTTCTGCGTGAAATCCCCACCTGCAAGATGTCCCAAAAATCTCTTGATATGCTGTATCGCAAGCACCATCTTCGACGAAGACAGATACATTATAAATCCCGCCAAAAGTATAACAAATATACATATGATGATATTTCCTATGATCATATAGTTAGTCGAGATCTGCACGGTCGATGATGGCTTACCCGCAAAGCACATCCCGACAACAGCGCCGTCATCGTTTTGTATGGGAACATAGTAGCCGTAGTAGTTTACACCCTGTACGTCAACTCCGGTAGAAAAATATTCCTCACCGGCGTTATACACCTGCGCGATCACATCCTCCGGCGCCTCGGTATCAGTAAGCCTGTTGCCGTCATCGTCCACTATGGTGGTCATCCGCCTTGTCGTACCATAGTACAGGGTAACATCAGCGCCTGTATCCGTCTTGATATCGTCCATGATACGATAGTCAGCCGTGATATCCGTCTCACCCTTCATATACTTGTCGCCATCCACGGCAAACTGCCCTGCGTCGATGGTATTGTAGGTAGACAACAGATTGTGGGCTATTCCCGACAGGGATCTCTCCACCTCATAATCCATTCCCTCTCTGACGGAGAACTGAGAGTAAATCGTCAGACCAATACCAAGCAGGAGCATAGGTATGACGCCTATCCTCAACATGGTATAAACTATGCTATGTCTCTTAGCTGTTTTTTCCGGCATATGTCTCTCCCTTGAACTGTATCTTACGCTTCCTCCTCCGGAAGTGCGACCCTTCTCTCGACAATTACCTTCTCATCAAGGCACTCGAATATATCATCCACTTTATTTTTATCGGGCTTAGGTGTTATAAGACTTACTATCGGCACTACGACAAGCCCTGCTATCATGGCGATCGCACCCGCATTTACAGGCGATCCGATATAGGGATATATCATGTTTGATACCGTGATCCCCACACCCACGATGAAGCTTGCCCACACGGCAGCCTTTGTGACCCTCTTCCAATACAAGCCGTACAAAAACGGCGCTAAAAATGCTCCTGCCAGCGCACCCCACGAAATACCCATCAGCTGCGCGATGAAGCCCGGCGGGTCAAGCGCGATGACGACTGATATTATGATAAATGCCGCCAAGAATATTCTCATTATTATCAGCTGTTTTTTCTCGTCCATATTTTTCATAAATAAGGGCTTTATGAAGTCAAGCGTAAGCGTCGACGACGATGTGAGCACCAGCGATGAAAGCGTCGACATGGACGCCGAGAGCACAAGCACTATCACTATACCGATCAGTATATCGGGAAGCGCCGAGAGCATCGTCGGTATGATGGCGTCATACTTCACTGTCCCGTCAGCTGCGGCAGTGATCCCCGATATTTGCGAAAAGCCGCCGAGGAAATAGCAGCCCCCTGCGACCACGACCGCAAAGAATGTTGATATGATGGTTCCTGTTCTCACTGCTTTCTCGTCCTTTATCGCGTAGAACTTCTGAACCATCTGGGGCAGCCCCCATGTCCCGAGCGATGTAAGTATCACCACTCCGAGGAGATTCAGCGGATCCGGTCCGAAAAACGATGCGTAGGCTCCGGGCATCACATCGGAGGGCACTGCTGCAAGCTCCTTTATCGCGGATATGAAGCCTCCGTGTCCGGACAGTACCGCCATGATAACCAGCACTATACCCACAAGCATGATTATCCCCTGTATAAAATCGTTCAACGCAGTAGCCATATATCCGCCGACTATGACATATACTCCTGTCAGCGCAGCCATAGCAATGACGCACACCTGATAGGGAATATCAAATGCCATCTCAAACAAATTTGAAAGTCCGTTGTACACCGATGCGGTATAAGGTATCAAAAATACAAAGGCAATGATCGAAGCGACAACCCTCAGTGCCTTGCTGTCATATCTCTTGGCAAAGAAATCAGGCATCGTCATGGAGTCCAAATGCTTGGTCATGATACGTGTACGGCGTCCGAGCACTACCCACGCGATGAGTGAACCAAGTAAAGCGTTGCCTATACCGATCCACGTAGATGCCAGCCCGTACTTGTATCCGAACTGTCCCGCATATCCGACAAACACAACTGCCGAAAAGTATGATGTTCCGTAGGCGAAAGCCGTAAGCCACGGTCCGACGGAACGCCCTCCGAGTACAAACCCCCTTACATCAGTCGCGTGCTTTCTCGTATAGAAGCCTATACCGATCATGATCGCGAAAAATACTACCAGCATGATTATCTTAGCTGCCATTTTTCTTACCCCTTCTCTTCTTTATTGTTGCGGGTCATATCGCATAAACGCATAGCCCGACATATTATTATAACACAAGGAGCACTCATTTGTAAAGATGTGAATGCACTTGAGTTTCCGCATTTGAGTTTCCGCATGAAAAATCCAATAGCACTTGCGAAACGACACTTGCCTTCACCGATATAACGTGATAAAATTTGATCATAAAAATGCTCCGAAAACTATACCACAGGAATAATCTATGAGGGCACCACTATGAATGAAAAAATCTACGAACCGGTCAACCCAAATGCAACACCCGCAGCAAAAAAGCTGTTGTCCTACCTGTATGAGACTGCAGGAAACTCAATTATCACGGGGCAGCACACTCAGACTGTACCTATGGAGGAGATCTCATACATCGAGAAAAGCACCGGGAAATCCCCCAAATTGAGAGGGTTTGAGTTGCTTTCATACTCTCCCAATATCAACTACGATGATGCTTCCGATGCATGTCTGACCGAAGTTTATGAAAACAAAAACACCTTGGATACCGCTCTTGAGTGGGCAAGGAATTCAGATGGCATACTGACTTTTTCTTTTCACTGGTTTTCCCCTCTTGGCGGTCGTGATAAAAGCTTTTATGCAGAGCATACCGACTTTGACGCGAGTCTGATCCTCAAAGAAGGCACGCCTGAAAGAGACGCTTTTTTCCACGATATGGATGTGATCGCAAACCTTCTCAAGCCTTTTTGTGATGAAGATATACCTATCCTTTGGCGCCCATTTCACGAGTCTGACGGCACATGGTTTTGGTGGGGCGCACAAGGTCCGGAGGTTGCGCGTGAGCTGTACATCCTTATGTTTAAGCACTACACCGAAGTCCACCACCTCGACAATCTCGTCTGGGTGTGGAACTGCCGTCTTCCGGAGGGCTGGCCGGGTGATGAGTATGTCGATGTGATATCAGTTGACATCTATCACGAAAATGATGATCCGACTGACTACGAAGAAGAATACAAGGAATTGAGAAAAGCCACCTCGGAAACCAAGGTGGCCGCTCTTGCTGAGATAGGATATCTTCCTGATATAGAGATGCTTCAAAAATCGCGCATTCCATGGGCATACTTCATGACATGGTCCAAGGAATTCATCATAGGCGAACAGTATAACTCGACTGACCGCTTAAGAAAAATGTACAGTAGTCCGTATGCGATCACACTCAACCTGCCAAGCCTGAACTGATCCATCGAAAAGGGCTGCGCATAGGCAAAGTCGCTGAACAGTAATTCATTTCAGAAAACCAACTAAATCAAATATGTCCTTGACAATGGGAGGACTTTAGAAGTAGAATGAAGCCATAGTATAAAATGGCTCTATCAGGATTGGAGGAATGATATGAACGGATCCGACAAAATCCCCGAGGAAAGGAAGAAGCGGCTTGATGAGCTGTTTGAAGCATTTTCCGTAATAGGTGATGATACCTATGTGTACCTGTGTGACATGCAGTATGATTTTTCGAGATGGTCAAAGGTGCTGACAGATGCTTTTGGATTGCCCGGTGAATATATGTATGGAGCAGGAGCCATATGGGAGGAACACATTCATCCCGAGGACAGAAATGCCTTCCACCGTGGAATAGATGATATATTCAGCGGTAGATCAGGCGGACATGATATGCAGTATCGTGCAAGAAGGAAAGACGGGGAATACGACGTCTGTACATGCCGTGGGATTGTGATCAAGGATGTATCCGGTCAGCCTGAGTATTTTGGTGGAGCAATAAGAAACCACAGCCAGCAGAGCCATATAGACCGATTGA
>DMLD01000130.1 GCA_003453515.1 Lachnospiraceae bacterium | reverse complement strand
AGAATAAAGCCCGTAGCCATCACAAACGGCGTGATTATATTGGCTGCCTTTCCGTTTATCTGCTTGTTGACCCCGGTGTTATTTTTATAGGAAAGCTTTATCTTCAGCTTTCCGCTCTTGCCGACTATGGACGCCGGATCGACCTCCTTGCCGTCGAGCTCGTATTTGATCTCCATGGATACGGGCAGCTCCTTGTCGGTCTTTCCCTGATAGTAGATGTCCTCGCCTGCCGTATTCCATGTCAGATTCTGACCGCTCTGATCAAAGGTCTCATCGCCCTTGACATTTTTGATATCAGTCAGCTCCGATACATCCTTTACGGTCGATCCGGCTGTGCCGGCTCCCTGCAACTGGTCGGATACCGTTATGGACTTTGTCGATCCGTCAGCGTTTGCAATCACATACACCGACTCCTGTTTTTTTACCTCGGCAAGCGATGTCATCGGAGCAGCAAGCGCAAGAGAAAGCCCCGCGACAAGCACACCGCTCAAAGCACGTTTCATCAATTGTTTTCCTTTCATGTCGTTTCCCTCCGTAGTTAAATCATTCACCTTTAGTTACCATACTTTCACCTGTTACTATCATTGGGATCACTGATCATATGGTCGATCAGCATACTGATTTGGCGCTTTGATCACCAATCTATCTTTCTCATGCTCCACGTGAGCTTGCATATAAGCTTATCAAATACCATCAGAAGCGCAGGCAAAAACAGTATAACGCATACCGTAGAGATCGCGGCACCGCGAGCGAGCATCGAGCATATCGCATCAATCAGGTCGATATTGGTCACGACCGCAACTCCGAATGTCGCGGCAAACAGGATAAGCCCCGAGGTTATGATGGACTTGATCGAGGTCTGATGGGCTATGGCTATAGCCTCCCGCTTGCCCATATGCCGTTCAAGCCTCTCCTTCTGGTACCGGCTCGTCATCAATATGGCGTAATCCACCGTCGAGCCGAGCTGTATCGTACCGATGACTATACTTGCGACAAACGATACGTCATGTCCCAGATAAAACGGTATTCCCATATTTATAAGTATCGCGACCTCTATGACCGCAACGAGAATAAACGGCAGTATTATCGACTTAAACGTGATAAGTATTATCAGGAATATAAAGCCGATCGAAACAATGTTGACATTTCTGATATCAACTATTGTAGTCTCTCTGAGGTCTTTCGTCAAGGGTGCCTCACCTATTATCATGGCTCTCTCGTCGACCTGCTTGATTATATCGTTGATCTCGCCCACCTGATTGTTGACCGCATCGGTCGAAGTCCTGTAGTTTGAGCATATGAACTCGATCTCGTGCTCATCGCCCGACAGCTTCTCCCTGAGATTCTCGGGTATGAAGGATTCGGGGAATTTTTCTCCGACAAGCGAGCTGATACCAAGCACCCACTTTACACCGTCAACCTTCTTGACCCGGTCATTTATCTCCTTCTTCTGCTTTGCATCCATGTCCGAGGGAAGCATCAGGATGTGGAGATTGTTCATGTGGAAATCTTCATCAAGCTTTCTGTTCGCGATCGCCGAGTCGAGATCCTTAGGCAGTGAATCCGCGATACCGTAGGTCGTGTGGTAGTTTGCATTACCGTACCATGCGAACGGAAGTACCACCAAAAATATCAAAAACAGTACAAGCCATCCCTTGTGGATGACCTTGGAGGTCCTTGCAAATGAAGGCATCAGCGAGCGATGCGTGGTCTTCTCTATCGCCTTGTCGCAGCAAAGTACAAGCGCCGGCAAAAATGTGATGCAGACCAAAACTCCCATCACGACACCCTTTGCCATGACGATACCCATATCCATACCGAGTCCGAACGTCATGAAGCAAAGTGCCAAAAAGCCCGCGATCGTAGTGACCGAGCTCGATGTCACCGACACCAGAGTATTTGATATGGCGTGTGCCATAGCTCTCTGGTTGTCATCAGGATATTTTGTCTTGTTCTCTCTGTAGCTCTCCAGCAAAAATATTGAGTAATCCATCGTGACTCCAAGCTGTAATATTGCCGCTATAGCCTGTGTCAGATAGGATATCTGTCCCATAAATATATTGGTTCCCATGTTATATACCACGGCGATACCGATACCGCTCAGGAATAAAACACTTGTGATAAAGGAATCCATAGTAAGAAGCAGGATAATGAGCGTGAGCGTTACCGCAACAACCACGTATATCGGCATCTCGTTGAGAGCCAATGCCTTGATATCGGTAACTATGGCTGACATACCGCTGATAAATGCTCTCTCTCCGACCACCTTGCGCATATTCGAGACTGCCTCCATCGTCGTCTCCGTCGATGTGGTGTTGTCAAAAAGTGCTATCATCATAGTGGCATTGTCGGTAAAAAGTGCCTTCCTTACCGTATCCGGAAGCATCTCTACCGGCACAGTGATATCCAGCGCGTCGTCATACCACAAAACCTCCTTGACATGCTCTACCTGCTCAACCTCTGCCTTGAGCTTTTGCACATCCTTGTTCTCCATCCCCTCCACGATGACCATGGAGAAGGCACCCATTCCAAACTCATCCACCATCACATCCTGTCCGTACACTGTTTCCAGGGAGTTCGGCAGATAGCTCAGCACATCATAATTGATCTTGGTCGAGATATACCCGATCCCGGTCGGGATCAACAGAAGCAATGCGATAATGATGATCAAAACACGGTGCTTCGCAATAAACCTTCCATACTTGACACCCACGATCCAAACCTCCTTCTCTGTTATACTTATAATGAACTCGGTAAACCGGTCTAAAACACAAACTTGACCGCCGGTCATTTTTACGATAGTGCAAGTGTATCACAAAAATGACCAACGGTCAAGTCCTAATTTTAGTTTTGATTTTTATTTTTATTTTTTTATTCTGACTTCACCAGATGCCATATGTCGTCATTGTACTGCTCAATGGTTCTGTCGGATGAGAAAAATCCCGCATTTGCGATGTTTGCGATCATTTTTTTCGACCAAGCCCTGCGATCCTCGTAGTCCGCGTACGCTCTCTCTCTGGTTGCGCAGTAGTCGTCAAAGTCGGGGAAGGTCATAAACCAGTCCTTGCTCAAAAGCTCATTGTAGAGCCTGCCGAGATTCTTCTTGTCACCGATCTTTAACATCCTCTTAGAAACTATGAAGTCAACGCACTCCTTCAGCACAGGATTCTTGCCGTAGTAGTCGATCGAACGATAGTCTCCTCTGGCGTATCTGTCTATGACCGTCTGGGAATCCTCGCCGAATATGTAGATATTGTCATCGCCTACAAGCTCGTGTATCTCTACATTGGCTCCGTCCTCAGTGCCGAGTGTAACTGCGCCGTTCAGCATAAACTTCATGTTTCCGGTGCCTGACGCCTCCTGACTTGCCAGCGATATCTGCTCTGATATATCGCAGGCGGGTATCACTCTCTCTGCCAGTGTGACATTGTAATTCTCAAGCATTACTACCTGCAGATAAGGACGCACCTCCTTGTCCTTCTCTGTCAGCTTTTGCAGACACAGTATCAGATGAATGATGTCCTTGGCTATGGTATACGCAGGCGCAGCCTTTGCACCGAATATCACAGTGATCTTTCTTGCGGGCTTCTTCCCTCTCTTTATCTCGAGATACTTTCTTATCACATACAGACAGTTCAGCTGCTGACGCTTGTACTCGTGAAGACGCTTTACCTGTATGTCAAAAATAGAATTAGGATCTATCTCTATCTTCTTGCAATGGCGAAGATAATAAGCAAACTCGAGCTTTTTCTTGCGCTTGATCTCGAGGATCTTCTTCATGGTACGATCCTCGTCGATATGCTCCATAAGCTTTTTCAGCTCCATCGCATCCTTCTTGTAGCCGACGCCTATCGTCTCATCGAGAAAATGGGTGAGCGGTCTGTTGCACTCCATGAGCCATCTTCTGAATGTGATACCGTTTGTCTTGTTGTTGAACTTCTCGGGATATATCTCATAAAAATCGTGAAGCTCACTGTTTTTGAGTATCTCGGTATGAAGTGCCGCCACTCCGTTGATGCTGTGTCCGAAGTGCATATCCATATTTGCCATGTGGATACGGTTGGTATCATCGATGATGGCAAGCTTCGGATCATCATATTTTGATTTAACATCCTTGTCAAGGCGCTCTATGATCGGAACGATCTGCGGAGCTACCTTCTCTACGAAATCGCGGGGCCATTTTTCCAGAGCCTCGGCAAGTATCGTATGGTTTGTGTATGCACAAATGTCAGTGACGATCTTGGTCGCTTCCTCCCATGTCATGTCATCCTCGAGAAGCAAAAGCCTGATAAGCTCCGGGATCACCATAGAGGGGTGTGTGTCATTTATCTGGATAGCCACATAATCAGCGAGATCATGTATGTTGGAGCCGCGCTCCCTGGCCTCCGCAAGTATCAGCTGGGCTCCCGCGCTCACCATAAAGTACTGCTGGTACACTCTGAGCAGTCTTCCCGCCTCATCGGAATCATCCGGATAGAGGAAGAGCGTAAGGTTCTTTCTGATATTTGTCTTGTCAAAGCTAATGCCTTTTTCTATGATATTCGGATCTACGGAGTCCATGTCGAACAGGTGAAGCCTGTTGGTCCTGTTCTCATAGCCGGTCACGAGAATATCGTACATGACCGCATTTACCTTGAATCCGCCAAACTGCACGGGGAACTTTCTCACGCTTCTGCCAAGCACAGACCTCTTCTCGCGCCACGCGTTGGGATACTCCATCTGGCGGTTGCGCTTGAACTTCTGATAGAACAGTCCCTCGTGATAGCAAAGTCCTATACCGTCTCCGGGGAGCCCCAGTGTAGCTATGGAGTCAAGGAAGCAGGCTGCAAGTCTGCCGAGTCCGCCGTTTCCAAGTGAGGGCTCCGGCTCTCTTTCAAGTATGTTGGCAAGGGACTTTCCTTTTACCCGAAGCTCCTTGCGTACCTCGTTGTACAGCCCGAGATTAATCAGGTTGTTTCCGACAAGTCTTCCTATCAAAAACTCCGCAGATATATAATAAAGCTTTTTCTTCTCCTTTGCAGGCTCTACCTCTTTCTTCTTTGCCTCTCGCTTTACAAGGTGCAAAAGTGCTATATACACCTCATCATCCGTGCACCTGTTGATGTCCTTTTTGTAAAGCTTTTTACAGATCTCGCTGATCATATTTTACCTCCGTTCATCGTCTCCTACAGACTGTCAATATATCCTGCCGCAGCCAGAGCGGCAACTGCTCCGTCAGATGCAGCAGTCGTAAGCTGTCTGACTGTCTTTGTCCTGCAGTCTCCTGCCACAAACACACCATCCGTACCCGTTTTGCAGTCCTCTCCCGCAACTATATATCCGCCGCCATCAAGGCTTACCATCCCTGAGAAAGCGCTGTTGTCAGGCATCTGTCCGACCGCGATAAACAGTCCCCCTATTTTTAACTCGCTGACATCGCCCGTCTTGACATTTTTCACCTCAATGCCCTCGACCATCGACTCACCGAGTATGCTCTCAACGACGGAATCCAGTACAAACTCGACATTCTCCTTCTCGCGGAGTCTCTCCACATCTCTCTCGTCGCCCCTGAACTGATCCCTTCTGTGGATCACGTACACCTTCGAGCAGTAGTTCGATAAAAATGTCGCGTCCTCAAGCGCCGTATTGCCGCCGCCGACGACCGCAACGTCTCTCCCTCTGAAAAATGCCCCGTCGCAGGTCGCGCAGTACGAGACGCCCGCACCTATGAGCTCTGTTTCTCTGCTGACACCGAGCGGACGGTTCTTCGCGCCGGTCGCCAGTATGACAGCCTTTGCCTCGTGCTCTCCCTCTGATGTCGTAACTATCTTGACCGGGATCTCACTTCCGTCCCCGGCCTTTGACACACCGTCTCTGATGCCTATAACCTTTTCCGTTTTCAGAACTGCTCCCAGCTCTATTGCCTGATTGTAAAGTCCCGAAGCAAATTCGTATCCCGATATATGCGATATGCCCGGATAGTTCTCGATATCGGGCGTGTTGATTATCTGCCCGCCGTACACTGCCTGCTCGAGTATCAGCACGCTCTTTCCTGCCCTCACACCATATATGGCAGCCGAAAGTCCGGCGGTCCCTGCACCGACTATGATAATATCGTTCATCGCCAATCCCCCATTATAACAGATACGCTGATATGATCAGTGTTTCCTTAATTATCTGTATCACCCTATCAGGTCGAGGATCTGAGATTTGGGTATCACACCTACCGAGCGGTTGACCTCCTCGCCGTTCTTGAATACGATAAGCGTCGGTATAGACATGGTCTTGAACTTCATCGCAAGCTCCTGATTGTCATCCACATTTACCTTGACAACCTTGATGTCGTCCCTCTCCGAAGCTATCTCGTCTACAACAGGTGAGAGCATCTTGCACGGTCCGCACCATTCAGCCCAGAAGTCCGCAAGCACCGGCTTGTCGCTCTTCAATACCTCGTCCTCAAAGTTTTCATTTGTTATCGCAACAGGTTCCATAGCTTTGCCCTCCTATACATTATTATCTGCTACATAGTTATTTTACGGAAACAATACTTTATGATTATATCACACATCGAAAATAAACGCAAGAAGTTTTAAGGAAACATATTTTCAGGCATATTCGCTGTGTACACGGTCTCTTACCTCGTTCTCAAATTCTGCGGATGACATAAGATGCGCCCCTGCTCCCCTGATTATGACCTGCACGGGGCCGTCACTCGTCACTACGGTTATGTGGTATTTATCCGCCTTTTCTACAGAAAAGCGCTCTATATAGCTGTCCGCCGTCTCCGCCGTCTTGGTGAAGACCACATGGATGTTGTGATAGTCAAAGGTCTCCGTCGGATGGGAAGCGACCCTATACGCATCAAAAACCAGTATGACATCTCCCCCGCGATAGCCCTGATAGTTGCACAGGATATCCATAAGTCTCCCCCTCGCCTGCTCCATGTCATCCTTCGCGAGGTCAGACAGCTCCTTCCACGCATGTATCACGTTGTAGCCGTCGACAAGTATGTAATCTCCGATTTTCTCGGTCTTCTTCCTCGCCTTAGAGGGACCCTCGGGAAGGCTTGCCCTCCTGACGGTCTTTTCTCTTGCGCGCCTTAGAGACCTTCTCTCGGCTCTCTTGTTGGCGTTTCCCGCCCTGTTCAGTATATCATCAATCTCCTCGACACCAAGTCCCTCATCCATGCGGCTTATGATATCAGAAGCGGCTGTATACTCATCCTCCGTATCAGCTCCCGGCTCAACCGTCTCCGGCTTCCAGCCCGTCTGCACATGCGCCTTCTCACTGACATCATCCCACGGCACATAGTAGCCCGCACCGTGCGCGCAGAATACGGAGCCGGTCGGATTCTCCTCATCGGCATTCGGATCATAGGGATATTTTTCCAAGACCTCCGCCTCGTTGTGGCAGGGAAGGTATCCGTGGAACGACAGAGAAAACGACCCCAGTCCTCCGGTGTACGCCATCACATCTCTTCCGTAATCCTGCATGGTCGCAACAGGAGCCATGCCC
>DMLD01000177.1 GCA_003453515.1 Lachnospiraceae bacterium | reverse complement strand
TTTACATCGAGCTTCTCAACGCGGATGACATCACCCTCTTCGACCTTGTACTGCTTTCCGCCTGTTGCAAAAATCGCATACATAAAAATTACACCTCCTATTACTGAAAAATGAAGACTCGCCGACTACGGTTCGAAGCTGTCGGGCACTGCCGGTATCATATAAAACTAACTTCGTATGTGACCTCGTCGTGCGGTTTGGAGTAACTTCTTACCCACATACTGTGTTACTATATCACAGTCAAATATGTTTGTCAAGCTATTTTTCCATCGCATCGTATAGATTCAGGCTCTCCGAGCTTCTGACTATCTCCGCGATACCAAGCTTTGTCAGATCGGCAAACATCGCCCTTTGCGGATCGCGTGACAGCACCGACCGCAGATGCGCTATCAGCTCATCCGTATGTTTCTTTTCCTTCATATCTATGAAATCAACAAGTATCATGCCGGACAGATTTCTCAGGCGCAGCTGCCTTCCCACCTCATCGGCAGCCTCCATATTTATCTTGAAAAATGTGCTCTCCACCGCCCTCTTTCCCTCGACAGCCTTTGCAGAGTTTACATCTATCACCGTCATAGCCTCTGTTTTGTCAATGATCAGATTGGCTCCGCTTTTTAACCACACCCTTCTCTCGAGAGCCTTATCTATGGTAGTCCTTATTGCATATCTCGCATTTAAAGGATAGGACTTATCATCGTAGAGCACCGGCTCAAAGCCTATATTTTCAGCTGTGCTTTCATACTCCTTCAACTGCTCATAAATACGCGGATCATCGGTGATCACCCGGTCGAGCTCGTCTGCTTTATATCTGTTGATAAAGCGGAAAAATGCAGCCCCCTCGCTGTAAAGCCTTGAAAAAACCCTTCTGCTGTCCTTGTATTCCGTTATCCTCAAATAGCTGCTTATCAGCCTGTCGATATCTGCCAAAACCGCCGTGTCGTCAGCCGATGCGGCATTGGTCCTGACCGTCAGGGAGGCATTTATATCTATGCTTAGCCTTTGTACATGCTCCCTGACAAGCGTTAAAAGCCTGTTTTTTACAGCTTCATCCCTGATCCTTTTTGAGACCCCGATCTCCATTGTTTCGGAAGCTGTCAAAACGACATATCTGCTCACCATCTCGATATCCCTTGAAAGCAGGATATCCTTTGTACCCTTGGCTGGCTTTTTTATCCTTACAGGCAGCTCGTATTCGGGGCGTATCAGCTTTTGCTCGCCCTTTCTCAAAGGCAAAAAGCCGAATGTTCCCGGGACTATCTCAACAAAGGCGGCATGGATGTTATCGACAACCCTGCTGACCTTACCGATGTATATATCTCCGATATTTATATCCTGATCGGCGGGCCAGGCAACAACATCATATATGACCTCGCCCTGCATATATAAGCATACCATAGCGGAGTCGATCACTGTGATGACAATTTGATTCATTTCTTGTCCCTCGCACTTACACAAACACCGCAGCCATACCTTGCCGCACCGCATCCGGAGCACTGCTCCCTGCAGTTAGGCGTGGTGACGCCTTCCTTTGCTCTCTCGTACTCCTTACGCAAAAATGCCTTGCTCACGCCTATGTCGATGAAATCCCACGGAAAGATCTCATCCTCGCCCCTCTCCCTGTAGTTGTAAAAATCCCTGTCGACACCGCATTCATCAAGGACTTCGTTCCAGACATCGGGCTTGAAAAACTCTGTCCACGCATCAAAGATACACCCCCGCCTGTAAGCCTTAAGTATTGCACCGGACAGCCTTCTGTCTCCTCTGGCAAATATACCCTCAAGCTCGGATGTTAGAGCGTCGTGACATATGTATCGCAGTGACTTGTGATTTAGCTGCTCCTTGAACCTGTCCTTTAAAAACCGTCTTTTCTCTTCAAAATAGCTTGCCGTACCCATACCCGACCATTGGAACGGTGTGAAGGGCTTAGGCACGAAAAACGATGTGCTTGCCGTGATCTCCGGTCTGCCGTGCCTTTGCTCCTTTGGTATCTCGTCAAAGTATGTAGCAGCGATGGTATTGCTGAGCGTTGCTATCCCCTCTATATCCTCATCCCTTTCTCCCGGCAGCCCCAGCATAAAGTAAAGCTTTACCTTGTTCCAACCGCCGTGAAAAGCCTCGGTCGCTCCCTTTAATATCTCCTCCTCGGTGAGATTTTTATTTATCACATCCCTCATCCTCTGCGATCCCGCCTCAGGCGCGAACGTGAGCGATGATTTCTTCACATCCTGTACCTTGCTCATCACATCAAGAGAAAAGGCGTCTATCCTAAGCGACGGGAGCGCGATGTTGCAGTGATATTTTTCACTTTGTTCAAGCAAAAATGTCACTAACGCCGCCAGCTCCTCATAATCACTGGAGCTGAGCGACGACAGCGTCATCTCCTCATATCCGGTGCACTCAAGCATGGTTATCGCGAGCTTTTTGAGATATTCAAGGCTTCTTGGACGTATCGGACGGTATATCATCCCAGCCTGACAGAACCTGCATCCCCTGATACAGCCTCTCTGGATTTCCAAAACGATACGATCCTGCGTAGCCCTGATATGCGGTACCAGTGGCTTCTCGGGATAATATGTATGGTCAAGATCAGTTTCCACCTGCTTTACGATTTTTCGGGGGATCCTGTCCTCAAGCTCCTTTTTTGTTCCCGAAAGCTCTTTTATCAGTATCCCGGCTGTCCTATCGTCAAGATGCGGCTTAAACTCCTTTATCGTACCGTCATCATTGTAGCTCACAGCATACAGCGACGGCACATATATGCCCGGCACAAAGCTCGCCAGGTATAAAAATGTCTCCCTTGACTTATTTTCCGCTCTGCATTTTTTATAAAGATCCAAAAGCTCCCTGAAGCTTACCTCTCCCTCACCGATATAAAACATATCCATAAAATCCGCAACAGGCTCAGGGTTGTAGGTACAGGGGCCTCCCGCCATGACTATGGGATCCTCACCCGTCCTGTCCTTTGACATAAGCGGTATCCCTGCCAGATCGAGCACCTGAAG
>DMLD01000048.1 GCA_003453515.1 Lachnospiraceae bacterium | reverse complement strand
CGTATGTTTGTTTTACCGAAGTAACTTCATACCACCAACTTTATCATAAAACATCTGATCCGTCAAGGAAACCTTTACTCCACGGTGACCGACTTCGCCAAATTCCTCGGTTTGTCGACATCAAGCCCCTTTGCCACCGCAAGATAATATCCGAGAAGCTGCAGAGGTATGATCGCCACGGACGTGGCAAAGTGCTCATCGGTCTTGGGTACATAAACAGTGAAGTTCGCCGTATCCTCAAGATCGTATGCACCATAGGTGGTCAGTCCCATCAGATATGCCCCGCGGCTCTTCACCTCGACCAGATTTGAGATGGTCTTCTCATAAAGCTGACTCTGCGTGGCAACACCGATCACCAGCACACCGTCCTCGATCAGGCTTATCGTACCGTGCTTCAGCTCTCCCGCCGCATACGCCTCGGAGTGCACATAGGATATCTCCTTCATCTTAAGAGACCCCTCGAGGCATATAGCGTAGTCAATGCCTCTCCCTATGAAAAATACGTCCTTTGCGTTGGCATACTTTGCGGCAAACCACTGCAGGCGCTCCTTGTCATCTATGACCTTTTGTATCTTGGCGGGTATCGTCAGCATATCCTCTATATAGGCGTTCACCCGACCGGCATCTATCACTCCGCGAAGCTCGGCAAATCTGATCGCGAGCAGATAGCTCACTATAAGCTGTGTCGAATAAGCCTTTGTAGTGGCAACTGCTATCTCCGGACCCGCAAGTGTGTAGCAGACGTAGTCAGCCTCCCTGGCTATGGACGATCCCACGACATTTACTATTGCCAGTGTCGCCACGCCCTGCTCCTTTGCCTCTCTGAGCGCCGCGAGCGAATCCGCAGTCTCTCCGGACTGGCTGATGATGATGACCAGTGCGTCCTTATCAAGCAGCGGCTTTCTGTATCTGAATTCAGACGCCAACTCGACCCTGACGGGTATCCTTGCGATATCCTCGAACACATACTGCGCAGTCACTCCGACGTGGTACGCCGAGCCGCAGGCAACTATATGCACAGCAGAGCATTTTTCTATCTTATCCGCCGTTATACCGCTCTCGTCAAGGTTCACGCCGTAGCTCCCCTCGTCACCTGAGATAAATGACCTGATCGTGTCCTCGACGACCTTGGGCTGCTCGTGTATCTCCTTCATCATGAAGTGCTCGTAGCCGCCCTTTTCCGCGGACTCGGTATCCCAGTCGATCTCTGCTACCGGCTTTTCTATCTGATCACCGTTTAAGTCGAAAAATGTCACGCCCTCACTTGTGACGCGCCCCATCTCGAGGTTTCCTATGTACTGTACCCTTCTGGTATGCTTAAGTATGGCAGGTACATCAGAAGCGATGAAGCTTTCTCCCTTGCCAAGTCCGAGGATCATCGGAGAATCCTTCCTCGCAACATATATCTCGTTCGGGTAATCCGCAAACATCACCACAAGCGCATACGAGCCGCGCACTCTCACCATGGTCTTGGCAAGCGCATCAATGGGACCCATGTTATATTTTTTATAATAATAATCTATGAGCTTTATCACGACCTCAGTATCCGTCTCGGAATAAAAGCTGTAGTCGTGGCGCATCAGCTTTTCCTTCAGCTCCTTATAGTTCTCGATGATCCCGTTGTGTACGCCCACCACACCATCGTCATCAGTGTGATGCGGGTGCGCGTTTATCTCCGAAGGCTCACCGTGAGTTGCCCATCTGGTATGACCTATTCCGCAGTTTCCCTTGATGGCATCTCCGTCTGCCGTCTTCTCCGCAAGGATCTTCAGCCTTCCCTTTGCCTTCACTACAACAGGCTTGTCACTGCCGTCTCTCACCGCAAGCCCTGCCGAATCGTATCCGCGGTACTCAAGCTTTGACAGGCCCTCCAAAAGTATCGGCGCAGCCTTGCGTCCGCCGATATATCCCACTATTCCGCACATATGAGTTCTCCTTTTTCATCTGTTAAGGAAGCGCTTATCATACAAGCGTTTCCCTAATGCCTCATACTATTATATAATAAAAGTCCCGTACGGGCAAGCGTAAATTCAGAAATTAAGTTACTTGAAATAACTTTACCATTGCTAAATCCAAAAATCCTTGCTAAAATATTAGGGAAACACCTATCAGGCGTTTCCCTGATGCTTACGGCTGATGCATACACATACCTATACCGGAGGGAATACACGTGAAAAATGCCAGAAGACGGTTATTTGAGCTGGTGCAGCTGGGCTATAAGGAGGACAAGCCAAGCCTCATATGCGACCACATCATCATCCTAACCATAGTCATAAACCTGAGTGTACTCATCATCAACACCTTTGATTTTTCAAGCACCATACAGCCCTATCTCGATACAGCGGAGGCTGTGACGGTGGTCATCTTTATCATAGAATATGTGCTGAGGATCATAACAGCCGACTTTCTCTACCCCAACAAGGGCGCAGTGGAGGCGAGGATCTACTTTATCTTCTCTACGGAGGGTATCATAGACCTGCTTGCTCTGCTTCCCTACTTTGTGCTCATTCTCCCTGCGGGGATGGTCGCGTTCAGGGTACTCAGGGTGTTCAGGGTGTTTCATCTGTTCCGCATCAACGCGCAGTACGATGCGTTCAATGTCGTCATAGACGTGTTGCGTGACAAAAAAGAGCAGATATTTTCCTCGCTCATACTGATACTCGTACTGATGCTGGCATCCTCCGTAGCCATTTATTCTCTTGAGCATGAGGCACAGCCGGATGTCTTCTCCAACGCCTTTTCCGGAATGTGGTGGTCGGTCTCTACACTTCTGACGGTCGGCTACGGTGACATATATCCGATAACCATAGCGGGGCGGGTATTTACGATCATAACCACCTTTCTGGGTGTCGGCATGGTGGCGATCCCTACCGGTATCATATCCGCCGGATTTGTCGAGAGATATACACGGCTCAAATCTCTCACCGGAG
Organism: Lachnospiraceae bacterium; assembly: GCA_003453515.1. Classification (GTDB taxonomy): domain Bacteria; phylum Bacillota; class Clostridia; order Lachnospirales; family Lachnospiraceae; genus Eubacterium_F. The sequence continues at coordinate 11,304 of DMLD01000048.1, read as the reverse complement.
AAGCAAGCGGCGACGACATGCGATTTATCATGATCACGACTGAGTCCTCGCACCCATGGGTCGGCAAGCCTATCAAGGACGTCACGCTGCCACCCGAATTTCTCATCGTAACCGTGATCAGGAACGGCGAGATCGTCATCCCAAGGGGCGACACCGTACTTATGGCAGATGATCACATAGTGATCGGCGCGATTGAGTTCACCGATGACATAGGCATACACGTAAGAGAGATCCCGATCATAGACGGTCACTCCTGGAAAAATAAAAAGATACGTGACATAGACATCCCCGAAAACACCGTTATAGTATCCATCATACGGCGCGGAAAGCCCATGATCCCCAAGGGTGATACGACCATACACGGTGATGATCTCGTGACGGTATGTGAAAAACAATGAAATCCTTTTAATCTTACTGCCAACTTTGTGTTTTTATTATTATGTAAATTAGAATGGAGGTATTTCTTTAATATAGGTGCTAGGGGAGGATGTGCCATGCATATACTGGTAGTCGAAGATGAGAGAGATCTAAACCGACTGATCATAAAGAGACTTCAGGCGGAAAACTATACCGTAGATACCTGCTATGACGGCAAGACAGCCTATGAGTATCTGCACTCCAGAAACTACGACATGGTCATACTTGATCTGATGCTGCCGATCATGAGCGGAAAGGAGCTTCTCAAAACCATCCGCGGCGAGAAAAATATCACCCCGGTGATCATCCTGTCCGCACTCGACTCCAACGAAGACATAGTCGACGGGCTTGATCTGGGCGCAGACGACTATCTCGCAAAGCCCTTTGACTTTGAGGTCCTGCTCGCCCGCATCCGTGCAATACTCCGCAAGAAAAACGGCATGCATGAGAATATATACCGCTGCGGCGACCTGGAGCTCAGAGTATCCGATATGTCGGTAACACGTGCAGGCAACCCGATAACACTTACGCCCAAGGAGTACACTATCCTTGAATATATGCTCAGAAACCAAAACGTGGTTCTGACAAGAGAACAGATGGAAGCAGATATATGGGATCTTCGCAGTGATATGTCATCAAATGTCGTAGACGTGTACATCCGTTACTTAAGACGAAAGATCGATGATGATTATGATGTAAAGCTTATACATACCATAAGAGGTATGGGATATCGGATGAGTTATGAAGAAGAATGACAGGCGAGCGTATCGTATTAAAAATATGATACTTGGATGGGGGCTTTCCTTCTCCATCCTTCTTGTTGTAATAGTGATAATAGCCGTTGAGATCACTACCTCGGGAGCCATACAGGGTGTTGTACAAAAGGATATTTTGGTACAGACCAACAAGATAGCATCTCTGTGTGAGTGGATCGATCATATCCCCTCGGTGCCCGATCAGTTTGTACCGGACTACAGGGGATTTTCTTATGTTATCCTCTCCAAGGATAACGATGTTGCAGACGGAGAGCTGCCGCTCGACATCACCGCTTCCGAGCTGAATCACGTAGAGCATCTTGATGATAAATATACAGGCTCTCACCACTATCATATACTTCATCTGAGACTTCATGAAAGACCCTTTAAGGCAAGCGCTGCGTCAGGCTCGGCGACAGCCCTGACCTCTTCCGGAGAAGACTCATCGACACTGCGAGCCTCGATCATAGTCCCCCACAACCGCTATGATCTGTATGGAATCATCGACTATGAGTCCATAGACACCGTGTATCACAACATAAGACTACTCACAATACTTATAGCTCTTTCCGTGATGGTGCTCATGATCATCACGTGCATCATCATGAGCAGACTTGTGACCAAAAACCTAAGCGATGTGACCGGACAGGCTGCGGAGATAGTATCCTCCGAGGATTATTCAAAAACCATCGATCCGGGAAGATCCTTTGAAGAGATAGACATACTTGTCGATACCTGTAATCATCTTTTGAACCGTGTAAACATGACGATAAAACAGCAGCAGCAGTTCAACCACGACATATCGCACGAGCTGAGAACGCCCCTCACTGTTTTGAAGGCACAGTGTCAGCTGACAAGAGACCAGTTTAAGGATAACGAGGACGCCCTTCTTACTCTTGATGTCATCGAGAGACAGGTCGACAGGATGAACACTCTCATCAGGCTTTTGCTCGGACTGTCAAGGCTCGAACAAAACAGAATCTACACCGAGACCGAGGTCGTCTCATTAAACGAGGTCATACAATCGATCTGTGATGATATATCCCTTATATCGAACAAAGACGAGGATGATCTGTTTACGCTCACAATGGAGAGTATAGATATAAATGCCAACACGGATCTCATATTTATGCTCCTTAGAAATATCATAGATAACGCCGTCAAGTATTCCAATGACGATCCCCATATCGACATCTTTGTCTACAGATTGAATGAGGGTGTATATATACGCGTCACCGATAACGGTATAGGTATGACCGAGGATGAGATCAGCCATATATTTGATTCGTTCTACCGCGCCGACAGTGCCAGAAGCACAGAGGGCTTCGGGTTAGGATTAACACTTGCGGATCGTATCGTAAAGTTGTATAATGGTAACATCACTATCGAAAGTCAACCCGGTGAAGGCAGTATTGTAACTGTTTTTCTATCGGATGATAAGATATCATAATCCGACAAGCCGAAAGGAGCAATATGAAACACAATCTCAAAGCAAAGCTGAAAAAAGCCGTTTACGGGGTCTATACATACAGCAGCTCACTCATCAATACAGATGATGATCCCATACTTTCCCACAACGTATACAACGGTCATACCTGTGAGACAAATATAACCTCTACAAGAATGCCGTTTCCGATCCGCGACAGACGACGCGAAAAAAAGATGACAGATCTTCTTAAGAAAATGGAACCGGGCTTCCAAAATGCGATCCTTATAATCACACCATACCTAAGAGTTGTGCTCACCGCACAGCTTTTACTAAAGACCTCCAAGCCCTCACGCGTGACCTATACTATCAAGGGCATCAGAGGCTCGGATGACTTCACGACCGGTGAAAAGGATTTTTCCACGGATCACATGATACCGATCGTCGGTCTTTTTGAAGACACCAAAAACACGGTCATCATACATATCGAAGCCGAAAACGGAGAAATAAGCAATAAAAAAATAAGGATAAAAATGCCCGAGGTATTGCAAAGTTATTTTGACATAAGGATCAAAAAAAACTTTGAAAAGCCTGAGATCGCCAACGAGAAGGATCGCTTTTTTATGGTCAGCGGCGGCTACAGGGGCGCTACATGCATCTTTGATTCCCATGCAAATACAAGAGGGCTTCTGGTTCGCAGACCGCAGTATTACGGTATTTTCAATCTGGAAAAGGGTCACTTCCTGCACAGCGAGCATTTTTACAAAAGAACTACCTTCAGCGCTCCCTTAAGTGTTATCATACAGGAGACCGACTGGATGGGAAGGACACATAAAACCTTCTTTCACGAGATCGGATATCATCACTATGCCGCACCGCTTCCGGATGGAAACTTCGTGACTCTATCCAACTCCTTTTATGATACCTGTGTTGAAAATAAGGTCATAAAAATAGACCGTAACACCGGAGAAACACTGGATTCATTCTCCATGAACGATGCCTTTGACGACACCTATAAAACAAGAAATGACTGGTGTCATATAAACTCCATAGTACCTATGGACGACCCGGATGAGCTGCTGCTCTGTATGAGAAATATCCACTCCATATGCAAGATAAATCTGAAGGAAAAAAAGCTTATCTGGATAATGACCAACCCGAAAATGTTTGAAAATACTGCCCAGAAGGATCTCGTACTGACGCCTGAGGGCGACTTTGATCCGTGGTTTTTCCAACAGCATTCAGCCGAGATCATAAGGGACTATCCGAACGCCGATCCGGACAGATTATATATCACCTTTTATGATAACCACGATTCTGCAAGACGTCCTGTTGACTGGTACGATAAGGGCGGCACGGCATACGGTCTCATCGTATCGGTAGATGAGAAAAGCCGCACCTTCAGACTGGAGAAGCGCTTCCCAACTTCCTATGCCATCACCCGCTCCAACACAGTCTATGACAGTGAGAGAGGCCGATATTTTACCATGGATGCAAGGCTCGCCGAACAGACCGAGGAGCTGGCTGCCGATATGCGCGAATGGGATTTTGAGACCGGTGAGCTTATGAGAGAATACACCTTCAATCAGGATTTCTTCGCCATACGTCCCTTTGAATACGACTATGAGGAGCTTGCAAGGCCGCTTAAAAAAGAAAAAAAATATGTACTTGGCGATCTCTTCGGCGCGACTCCTTGCAAGAGACCGGACGGGCTTGAAAAAGCCGCTCCCCTGCCGCAGCGCCCCGACACCGATATGGTAAGGCTGTACTCTGATGTTGTCTGTGTATGGGGATCTGATCAGGAGCTTTCGGAGATCATAGCAGTATCAGACAAAGAAAGCTATCACGTAGACTTCAATACTGTTTCGGAGAACCTCCGGCTCACACAGCCGATCAAATACCTTAAGGAATACGGCTTCTACCATTTGATGCCGCTAAAGGGCATTCCCGAAGGACATTATGACATTTACGTTGTTATAAAGGACAAGCTATACAACACGGGTTGCTATGTCACCCTGCATGATGTTAAGAAATGTACATAATTTTTACAAACAGATTAAAAATTAATGAAGCACTTTTATCAGACTATGACAGCACCTTCATCCGCATTATACACAAAGCCCTCAAGATTGTTATAATCCACACCGAGCTCCTTGAGTTCCTCATTTTCAAGCAGATAAGCATGCTCATCATCATAGGCGAGCACGCGGTATATGAGCACCCTCATCTTCTCGCCGACAGATACATCTCGTCTTTCAAGGGATCTCTGAGTTGTAAGTATGACCCCGTTGACATCAAGTGTCACCTCAAGATGATTTCCTCTGAACAGGATATCCCTGATCACACCCTCCTCAGTGACCTTGATAACACTCTCGAATTTGCGGTTATCCGGCTTGAACGCCTCCACAAACTCCGGACGCACAACTGCGCCGTGATAGTCCCCCTTGCTGAAGCCCCTGAGCTTATGATAGTCCTCTATAATGGTCGACTGCCCTATGAATTCACTTACAAACGGCGTCTGAGGCGTCTTGTATATGGACAGCGGATCTCCGATCTGCTCCACTCTTCCGTGATTCGTCACGATGATCTGATCTGCGACCTCTACTGCCTCATCCTGATCGTGCGTCACAAATATACTTGTGATCCCCACGCGTTTTATCATGTCTCTGAGCCATGTCCTTAGCTCTTGGCGAACCTTTGCATCGATCGCGGCAAAAGGCTCATCGAGAAGCAAAAGCGACGGATTCGGAGCAAGCGCTCTCGCAAAAGCAACACGCTGTCTCTGTCCTCCCGACAGCTCGTTGGGATATCTCTTCTCAAATCCGGCAAGTCCTGTCAACTCGAGAAGCTCCGTTACCCGCTTCTTTATCTTTGCCTTGTCCTCTTTCATTATCTCAAGTCCGAAGGCTATGTTGTCATATACGTTCATGTACCTGAAAAGGGCATAGTTTTGGAAGACAAACCCTATACCTCTCTTTGCCGGAGGTATGTCGTTCATCCTGTTTCCGTCTATAAAAATATCCCCGTTGTCAGGTGTTTCCAAGCCCGCTATCATACGAAGGATCGTAGTTTTGCCGCTTCCACTCGGTCCAAGCAGGGCAACAAGACTTCCCTTTTCTATGGAAAAATTTACATCATCGGATGCCACAAAGCTTCCAAACTGTTTGCGTATATTTTTCAACTCTACGTACATGATTACTCACCTTCTTTTATTTTTGCTTTTTTGGATCGCCCCTCAAAAACACTCCTGAGTATAAGTACAACTATGGCGATGATCACCAACAGCGACGAGACAGAGAAGGCTGCCACTATCGAATCCGAGGATCCGTCTAAGTACAGGGCATCTATCTCGAGCGGAAGTGTAAAGGTCTTTCCTCTTGTCTTCGACAGAGCGTTTACCGCTCCGAACTCGCCGAGCGCTCTCGACGCACAGAGTATGATGCCGTATATGGTCGCCCACTTGATGTGCGGGAAGGTTATTTTTCTGAAGATCGTAAACCCTTTTGCACCCATGAGCGCCGCTGCCTCCTCCTCGTCTCTTCCCTGAGAATTCAGCACCGGTATTATCTCTCTCGACACAAAGGGAAATGTGACAAATATAGTCGCGAGCACTACTCCCGGCAGCGCAAAAACTATCTGTATATCCCAGCCGAAGGTCTCATTCAGCCACTCCATAAACGGCGTAGCCCAGCCCAGTCTTCCAAAGGTCATGATGTATGCAAGACCCGCTATGACCGGAGATATGGAAAACGGTATGTCTATGAGCGTCGCAAGTATCTGCTTGCCCCGAAACGTAAACTTCGTGAGCAGCCATCCCGCAAACAGTCCAAAAACCGTATTTACTACGACCGCGATGATCGTTGCGATAAGCGTCACTCCAAGTGCCGATATAACATACTTTGTTCCAAGCGATTTGAAATAAAAGCCGATACCCTTGCTAAGCGAGTTGGCAAGCACGGATACAAGCGGTGCCACCAGCATAAGCAGTACAAATAATACACTTATTACGGTGAGTACGATGCCGGTCTTCCCCATTTTTTTCTTGTTTTTTCCGTTCATCATGCCTCACCTCCCGTCCTTCTTGACTGGCGTATCTGCACGATGTTGATCAGCAGCAAAAGTACAAATGCAATGATCAGCATAACAAGCGCTATGGCTGTCGCCGCACTGTAATCCATGCGCTCAAGCTTTTGCATGATGACATAGGATACGACCTGCGTGTGCTCCTTTGCCGAGTTTCCGGATATATACACGACGCTTCCGTACTCACCGAGACCTCTTGCAAATGCCAGTCCGAAGCCTGTGAGTATGGCAGGGCGAAGCTCGGGAAGTATCACCCTTCTGAAGGTCTGAAACCCGGACGCCCCGAGCATGTACGCCGCTTCCTCATAACGTGAATCCAGCTTTTCAAGCACGGGCTGTATCGCCCTTACAACAAAGGGTATTCCTATAAAAATAAGCGCAACTATCAGTCCCAGATGGGTATACGACACCTCTATCCCAAGTGCTGAAAGCGGTCCACCGAACTCTCCCGTGGTCGCATACATTTTTGATAAGGTGATACCCGCTACGGCAGTCGGCAGCGTAAACGGTATCTCGATAAGCCCGTCAAGGATCTTCTTGCCCGGAAAGTCATACCTCACGAGCACCCAGGCAAGTATCGTTCCAAACACACAGTTTACAAGCGCTGCGATAAAGGATGTGAGTATACTTATCCCAAACGCCCACAGCACGTTGGGCTCGAGTATGGTCGACCAGAATTCCGATGGCGACAGATGCAGAGAATACACAAGCACCGACGCCAAAGGTATCAGGATTATCAGTGACAAAAGCGTTATGGTCACTCCGAGCGAGAGCCCGAAGCCCGGGATCACTCTTCGTCCGCTCTTCTCACGGTTTCCCCTTGTATTCATGTAAGCTGCTCCTTTTTTATCTGTTGCAGTTTTTTATTTTTGATAGATCTCGTCAAACACCTTGCCATCGGCAAAGAAATCCTCATATGCCTTGTTCCAGCCGCCGAAGTCCTGTATGGTGCAGAGCTTGACATTTAAGTCGAACTTATCGGCGTACTTATTGAGTATCTCCTGATTTGACGGACGATATCCGTTCTTTGCGATGATCTCCTGTGCCTCATCTGAGTACAGATACTGGAGATAATCCTTGCAAAGTTCTTCAACGCCGTCCTTTTTGGCATTTTCATCAACTATCGCCACACTCGGCTGCGCAAGTATGGATATGCTCGGTGTGATGATCTCGTATTCATCGGGATACTCGCTCAGAGTGTTGATCGCCTCGTTCTCCCAAGCGATCAGTACATCGCCCTGTCCGTTCTCAACAAATGTAGTCGTAGCTCCGCGCGCACCGGAATCCATAACGGTGACGTTGCCGTAAAGCTTTGACATGAAATCCTTCATCTGTGTCTCGTCTCCGCCAAACTTATCCTTGGCATACTGCCATGCGGCAAGGAAATTCCACATAGCACCGCCCGAGCTCTTCGGATCCGGTGTGATGACCTCAACTCCGTCTGCAATGAGTGAATCCCAGTCGGTCAGTCCCTTGGGATTGCCCTTGCGTACCAAAAATACGATCGTCGAGGTATAAGGTGATGAGTCAAGATCAAACTCCGAAAGCCATCCGGAATCGATCATGCCCGCTTCCTCGATAAGTGTGATGTCGTGTTCAAGAGCAAGTGTTACCACATCGGCATCGGCTCCCTCCACAACGGATCTTGCCTGCTTTCCGGAGCCTCCGTGTGACTGGACCACCTCGATATCCTTTCCCTTCTCCTCTTTGTAGTGCTTGATAAATGCCTCGTTGTACTCTGCATACAGCTCTCTTGTCGGATCGTACGACACATTGGTTATCTTGAGTCCGTCCGAGCTTTCCCCGCCCGATCCGCACGCTGTCAGACCAAATGCCATAACAAATGTCATTCCCAGTGCCAATAGCTTCTTTTTCATAACTTTTTCCTCTCCTTTCAATGAGCCTTAAGATCACTCTGTTTCCTTAAGGATATACTGATCTGCTGTATAGGTCTTTTTTCCTTAGGCAAGCATATCTTTCAGCTCTTCCATCAAATACTCTACGGCCTCCTCGATCGAATACTTGGATGTATCTATCTCGATCGTCGGATGCTCCGGAGCCTCATACGGGCTGGAGATACCGGTGAAGTTCGGGATCTCGCCCCTACGTGCCTTCTCATACAAGCCCTTGACATCACGCTTCTCGCATTCCTCGATAGGCGTGCTGACATAGATCTCAATGTAGCTTTCTTCGCCGATGATGCCTCTTGCCCTCTCTCTGTCCGCCTTGAACGGCGATATAAACGAGGTCAGGACTATAAGTCCCGCATCATTCATAAGCTTTGCTACCTCGGCAATACGACGTATATTCTCGATACGGTCGGCCTCCTCAAAGCCGAGGTTATTATTAAGTCCCATACGGATATTGTCTCCGTCAAGGAGCATTGTATGCTTTCCGTTGATACTAAGAACCTTTTCGAGAGCGTTGGCAAGTGTGGACTTACCGGATCCCGAAAGACCTGTAAACCACAGGGTCTTCGGGTTTTGCCCGAGCTGACCTGCCCTTATCTCTCTCGTTATATCCATCTCATGCCAGGTCAGATTCCCCGATCTTCTGAGGCTGTGCAGTATGGTACCGCAAGCCGATGTCATGTTGGATATACGGTCTACGAGTATGAACTCTCCCAATGCCCTATGCTTATCAAATCTGTCAAGCACGATGTTTTCCGAAAGAGCGATCTCGCACTCCGCCAGCTCATTTTTCCTGAGCTTGGACGCTTTTATATGCTCTCCGGTATTTATCTCTATCTTGTATTTGATCGACTGTACGGTCGCGGGGATCTCCTTTGTTCCGATCATCGCCAGATAGCTCTTTCCCTGAACCAGTGGCTCATCGTCCATCCAAAGCAGTGTCGCGCGAAACAGTCTGGATATCTCAACGTCGGTACCGTTTACGAGAACACAGCCCCTCGATACATCTATCTCTCGGTCAAGCTGTATGGATACCGGCTGTCCCGCCGACGCGCTCTCGACCTCACGGTCAGTCATATAAATAGATCTTACGCCTGCCTTCTCGCCGCTCGGGAGCACCTTTATCTCGTCACCGGTGTGTATCTCACCCGACTCGATCTGCCCCTGGAATCCCCTGTAATCAAGATTGGGACGGCACACCCTCTGCACGGGCATCACAAAGCCCTCCTCGGCAGCGCTCTCAGTCACATCCACGGACTCGAGGTAGTCAAGCAGTGCTCCGCCCGTATACCAGCCCATATTTGAGGACACATGATTTACATTGTCCCCTACCGTTGCCGATACCGGTATTATCTTTATATTGTCAAGCTCGAGATCCGCTGCCAGACGGCGTATCTCTCTGTTCAGCTTGTCAAACACTTCCTTGTCATAGTCCACAAGATCCATCTTGTTTACCGCAAAAACAAAATAACGGATACCCATGAGCTTGCATATCCTGGCGTGTCTCCATGTCTGTACCTGTATGCCGCGCGATGCGTCAACAAGTATGACGGCAAGCTCGGCAAAGGACGCCCCTACCGCCATGTTTCTTGTATACTCCTCGTGTCCCGGAGTATCCGCCACTATAAAGCTCCTGTTATCCGTGGTAAAATATCTGTATGCGACATCGATCGTGATACCCTGCTCTCTCTCTGCCATCAGACCGTCAAGCAGCAGAGAATAGTCGATCTCGCCCTCACGGCTCCCGACCTTGCTGTCGAGCTCAAGCGCCCTCTCCTGATCAGCAAAGAGGAGCTTCGCATCGTAGAGCATATGTCCTATGAGAGTGGATTTGCCGTCATCGACACTTCCGCAGGTGATGAATTTCAACAGTCTTTTCATTCTTAAAAATACCCCTCTCTCTTTCTTTTTTCCATGCTTGCCGCACCGCCGTCATGATCTATGACACGGCTCGTTCTCTCTGACTCAACTGCACCGAGTGTCTCCTCGATGATCTCATCAAGCGTTGAGGCGGTCGACTCCACACCACCGGTAAGCGGATAGCATCCGAGAGTACGGAACCTGACGCTCTTGATCTCGGGCTTTTCGCCGTCACCAAGCCTCATCCTGTCATCATCCACCATGATGATGTTGCCGTCTCTCTCCACGACCGGTCTTTCGGCAGCAAAGTAGAGCGGAACTATCTCTATATTCTCCCTCTTGATATACTGCCATATATCCTTCTCGGTCCAGTTGGATATCGGGAATACTCTCATGCTCTCGCCCTGATGTATCTTTGTATTGTAGAGCTTCCACATCTCCGGACGCTGATTCTTCGGATCCCACGCCTGCTCTCTGTTTCGGAAGGAAAATATCCTCTCTTTCGCCCTTGACTTCTCCTCGTCACGACGTCCGCCGCCAAACGCTGCGGTAAATCCGTACTTGGTAAGCGCCTGTTTGAGAGCCTGGGTCTTCATGATATCGGTATAAGCAGATCCGTGGTCGAACGGATTTATCCCCTGCTTTACCCCGTCCTCATTGGTATAGGTAATCATCTCAAGCCCGTATTTTTCTGCTATACGGTCTCTGAACTCGATCATCTCGTGGAACTTCCACGTGGTATCGATATGCATAAAAGGAAACGGAGGCTTCTCCGGATAAAATGCCTTGAGTGCCAGATGGAGCATGACCGATGAATCCTTACCAATAGAGTAGAGCATCACCGGCTTCTCAC
>DMLD01000193.1 GCA_003453515.1 Lachnospiraceae bacterium | reverse complement strand
AACAGGGAACGGATGTGGTATTATATCTCTTGTCGTTGTTATGTGGCGTCTTAGCCAAGTGGTAAGGCATGGGACTGCAACTCCCCGATGCGCCGGTTCAAATCCGGCAGACGCCTTATATGTATCTTCAAATAAGAGCGTGTGGACTGATCACACGCTCTTGTTCTGTGTATCCTTAACCTGCTTCTTAACGTTTTTTCAACTCATTGCTTATCTCCTCAAGCTTATCATCGGTAAGAATATACTTCGCTCTGAATATCAAAAATGCTATGATGAGAAGTAACGTCGGGCCGATGGTCATCACCATTCTAAGACCTATCAGTGCTCCGCCACCAAGTGAAGAAGTATTTCCGAGCTCACCGACTTTGTCAATCAGTGCCTGATAATTCATCGCGCCATCATTTTGTATATTGAACACGCTCAGACAGATTGAGGCCACCAGGGCGGCTATACCTGATCCGAGTTTTACCACAAAGGTCTGCATGGAGAATATCACGGATTCATCCCGTCGGTAATTTTTCAGCTCTCCATAGTCTACCGTATTTGCCAAAAATACCGTAACTACCACGTTGAGTATTCCGACACCGGCCATGATGAGAAAGCCCGGCGCGAACAGGGGAAGCACACTCGGTACACCGAGAAGTGCCATGCCAAGAAGTATGATATAGCCTATTATCTCAGCAAACACACATATATAGAAGATCTTCAGTGTGGAGAAAGCACGTCTGAGCAGCGGGAACAAAAGCATCATTGCCAGTATCTGCATACCTCCCGCAAAGGTGTTGAAAAGCGTATAATTGCCCTGCCAGTTAGAACCGCCCATATCGTATTTGAAATAATAAATAAGCAGGTTTGACGTTATATACAGTGCCGTATTTATGAGTACGATCGTTATAACTATCGTCATTGCCTGATCATTTCTGACAAGCGCCTTAAACATCTCGCCTATCCCGACGGTTTCCATGTCAACGGTTGATTTTTCTTTGATACATATGCAGGTCACGACGGTAAACAGAATAAACAATATGGCAACTATGATAGAGAAGCCTCTGAAACCGAGTCGCTCAACCTCGAGCGTTGAGTGCATCTCTATGCTTGTATCGTAAAAACCTGCCGAAGTAAGAGAGTTATAAGTGTCCTTATTTACATAGATGACCATTGCGGCTTTGCCGGAATCGACGGAGTCCATAGCTATCTCTATTGAGTTACCACCTGATGACTTATCGGACTTCCAATCTCCGATCTGTACCGTGTAATCAGTGTTTGAGTTGGTAAATGACAGATAGTGTTCCTTGGTAGCTTCGTCTATGTTGCCTTCGAAAGCACGCTCGACTCCGGAAATATTGACAAGTATATTGCCCTCTGTCACCTCGGTTTTTTCAGCTGTCGGGTTCCCGTCAGCATCGTTGGCGACGATGTAGTATGCAAATTCGGTATTGCTCCTGTCAAAGGCCTTTGTTATAGTGTCGGTATTTCTTGCGTCAGCTCTTCCTCCAAGTGCGGATACCGCCATGACAGTTACAATGGTGATAAGTGCCGAGCCGACTCCCGCGCATGAACGGGCAAGCGCGGAGAGACCCTCACGCTCCTTTCCGGAATTTGTAAATGCCGGAACCATTGACCAGTACGGGATGTCCATCATCGTGTATGTGACTCCCCACATAATGTATGTGACCGCCGCATAGGCTATCAGTCCGCCGCCGTTGAGCGACGGTGGTGCGGCAAACATCAGTACGAGCAGGATCGCATTGGTTATGGTACCAATCAGTAACCAGGGTCTGAACTTACCCCACCGGGTTTTGGTCTTGGCAACCACCACGCCCATGATGGGGTCATTGAATGCGTCGAATACACGGGCAATGAGCAGTATGATCCCCATAGCGATGGTATTGACGCCCATGATGTCCTGAAAGTAATACAAAACATACGATGCGGAAAGCATGTAAACCATGTCTTTCCCGACAGCACCAAGACCGTAAGCAGCTTTTTCCTTTAATGATAATGATTTCTTATCGTCCATCTCATCCTCCTGTTCTACGACCGGATTATACCGCTTTTTGTGTTTAATAATACTTTTTTTATCACAATTCACCGTCGGTAAAAACATATGTCACCGGTAGTTCATAACTGTATTTTCTCATACTTCCGCCTCTTCGTCAATGAATTTTTATAAAACTGATTGATTATATGTCAAAAAGGTGGTATAATTCATAAGGTTGTTTTGATTTCCCTGATTGGTGAGGTCTGCCCCGAGAAGGAAACGCTTTGATCAGCGTTACCATAATTGTGTTTTAGGGCAGATATGATCACCGAAAGGAATGAGGGTGATTAGCATGAGTACTGACAGAATGCAGGGTATCCTCTCACATTATCTGCGCTGGCCGCTGGTGCTGGGGATACTTCTGATCGTGATGAATATACATATATATACTCTGAATACGGATATAGGACTCTATGTTTCGGCTTATGTGGGATCCTATATGATACTCGCGCTGCTGCTCGTTCTCGTGAGAAGGCGCACGGTGCTCAGAGATCTGGTCAGCTACGCGATGAGGTTTCATGTGGCGACCAAGAAGCTTGCAACGGAATTTGAATTTCCGATGTGTATACTTGATTCGAATTTCATAAGCGTATGGGACAACGACAAATTCCGTGAGACATTTGCGGGAGAGCTTGGCAGGCGGTTTGGCATAGAGGAGGCTATCCCTGAGATCGACATCAAATCCATGCCAAAGGGTGATGAGTCGGCGCAGATGCACTTTCATGTGGACAAGACGTATTATCACGCCACCATAAAGCGTCTGGACATCGACCACATGATCGAGGGAGATAAAAAGGTAGAGAGAGAACTCGCCAGAAGATCCAAAAGGATAGGCATATCGGGGCAGCTTTTCGTGCTTTATGTGTTTGACGAGACGGATCTTGTCCGCACCATTCAGGAGAACTACGATCAGAGGCTCGACGTCGGGCTTCTCTATATCGACAACTACGAGGAGAGCCTGGACACGGTCGACGATGTCAGGAGAGCGCTGCTCATCGCGCTTGTCGACCGCAAGATCAACAAGTATATGCTCTCGCACGATGCTATCATAAGAAAGCTTGAAAAAGACAAGTATATATTTTTATTGCAGCACAAGTACTTAGCCGAGATGCAGGCGGATAAGTTCTCTCTTTTGGAGGATATCAAAAGTGTCAACTCCGGCGTTGCCGAGGAGACGAGTATCACGATATCCATGGGTATAGGCTCGCAGATAGAGACCTACCGCAAGCGGCAGGAGTACGCCAGATCCGCGATCGATCTCGCGCTGGGTCGAGGCGGCGATCAGGTAGTGATCAAGACCAAGGACAACACCCTCTACTACGGAGGAAAGAGCATAGAGCAGGAGAAAAATACCCGCGTCAAGGCGCGTGTCAAGGCACATGCTCTGCGCGACTCGATCGAGGTCGCTGACAGGCTTATAATAATGGGACACAACATGCCCGATGTGGATGCCATAGGAAGTGCGCTCGGTATCTATCGTATCGCCACCGACCTTGGTAAGCCTGCGCGCATAGTGGTGGATTCGGTCACATCGGCGCTTGAACCGCTGCTTAAGCTTTTTAAGGGAAATAAGGACTATCCCGATGATCTGTTCCTGAACGCGGGACAGGCGGCAGAGTACGTCGGAAACGGCGCAGGCGTGCTGCTCGTGGTGGTCGACGTCAACAGACCCTCGTATACGGATGCTCCGGGACTCATTGACAAGGTTTCCTCGATAGTGGTCATAGATCACCACAGACAGACGGGGGAGACCTTCAACAATCCTACACTTTCGTATGTCGAGCCCTTCGCTTCGTCAGCGTGTGAGATGGTGGCGGAGATAGTTCAGTACTCCGGAGATGAGGTAAGGCTTAAGACCCTTGAGGCGGACGCGCTGTATTCGGGTATAATGGTCGATACCAACAACTTCATGAACAAGCCCGGTGTCAGGACGTTCGAGGCGGTCGCATTTTTGAGAAGATCAGGTGCCGAGATGATCCGTATCAGAAAGATGTTTCGAACGGATATCGAGGAGTACAAGGTTCAGGCGGAGGCAGTCAGGAATATGTCTCTTTTTATGGATGCATACGCGATCGCGCCGTGCAGGGCAGACAATTTCCCCGACCCTACCATCATAGGCTCAAAGATCGCTAACACATTTTTGGATATACAGGGTGTCAAGGCTTCGTTCGTACTGACGGAGTACGCCGGCAAGATATTTATCTCCGCAAGATCCATAGATGAGCTGAATGTGCAGCTTGTCATGGAGAAGCTCGGAGGCGGAGGACATATCAATATGGCAGGGGCGCAGCTCACGGATTGTACGCTTGAAGAGGGGATAGAGAGAGTCAAGGAGGTTTTGACCGAAATGAGAAAGGACGGTGACATAGATTGAAGGTAGTTCTTTTTGAGGATGTCAAATCGCTCGGGAAAAAGGATGATATAGTCGAGGTAAGCGACGGCTATGCAAGAAATTTTATATTCAAGAAAAAGCTGGGTGCCGAGGCTACGCCAAAGGTGCTAAACGACCTGAAGCTAAAGAAGAAAAATGACGAGAAGGTCGCTGCCGAGAAGCTCTCGGATGCCAAGGCGATGGCGGAGGACATAGCCTCCAAGCAGATCGAGGTATCCATAAAGGCGGGACAGGACGGAAGAGCGTTCGGTGCAGTTTCCACCAAGGAGATAGCTGTTGCTGCGAGGATGCAGCTTGGCTTGGAGCTTGACAAGCACAAGATAGTGCTTAAGGAGCCCATCAAATCGCTCGGGACCTATAATGTGCCGATAAAGCTTCATCCGCAGGTTGTCGCCGAATTGAAGGTAGTAGTAAAGGATAAGGGATGATATGGAAGAAAATATGGAAAGTATGGCGCCCCTGCCGGCTGCCATGCCTCACGACCTGAATGCCGAGCAGTCAGTGCTTGGATCCATTCTTCTGGATAACGATGTGCTTCCTGATGTTTGCGATGAGTTAAGGGTGGATGATTTTTACAACCCCCTGTGCCAGAAGGTCTTTGCGGCGATAGTTGAGTTGTATCGGGAGTCCTCGCCGGTCGATCTGGTCACACTGTCTGACAAGATGGGCTCCATGGGAGTGCCTGAAAGCGTCAGAAGTCCGGAGGAGCTCGGACACATCATAGTTACCGTGCCGACCTCGACCAATGTGGCAAAGTATGTTCAGATAGTAAAGGACAAATCATACACCAGAAAGCTCATAAGGATGACCAAGGATATCCTCGAGAGGGGATATAAAAATGAAGAGCCCTCGTCACAGCTGATACAGTCCGCGGAGTCGGAGATATTCAGGCTGTCGGAATCGCTTTCGTCCGCGGAAAGCGGTGATATGTCGATGTTTGACATAGTGATGGAGACTCTTGAGAGCATCAACGATGCAGCGGCAAACGGGGGGATGGTGACCGGTATATCCACCGGCTTTAAGTATCTGGACTCGCAGACTGCGGGATTGCAGCCCTCCGATCTGATACTGATAGCGGCAAGACCCTCCATGGGAAAGACCGCGTTTGCGCTCAACATAGCCGAGAATACCGCACTTAAGCAGGGCATACCTACGGCGATTTTTTCACTCGAGATGTCGGCGGTGCAGCTGACCAAGAGATTTTTGTCGATGCACTCGGGCGTGAATGCGCAGAATATACGAACCGGTCAGCTCTCGTTTGACGAGTGGAGACAGGTGACCGAGTCGGCCAATGAGTATGCGGCTGCGAAGATTTTTATAGATGATACTCCGGGCATCACGCTCACACAGCTGAGGACAAAGTGTAGAAGGCTCAAAGCCCAGCAAGGACTTGGGATCGTTTTTATCGATTATCTGCAGTTGATGGAGGATGACGGGAGATCGAATTCAATACAGGAAAAAACCTCGAAGATATCAAGGGGGCTCAAGGCGATCGCGCGTGAGATAAAGTGTCCGATCGTTGCGCTCTCACAGCTGAGCCGAAGTCTGGAGTCGAGAACCGACAAAAGACCTATCCTCTCCGACCTCAGGGATTCCGGGGCGATAGAGCAGGATGCGGATGTGGTCATGTTTTTGCACAGAGACAGCTACCATGATCACGATGCGGAGGATCAGGATGTCACCGAGGTCATCATAGGCAAGCAGCGAAACGGCCCCATAGGCACCATAAAGCTTAAGTGGATCGCGGAGCAGACCAAGTTTGCCAATCTTGAATACAAAAAGAGAGATGAATAAAAGGAAGGAGAAAATCATGGTAAGGATCATTACAGACAGTCTCAGCGACATCACCCTGGAAAGGGGTAAGGAGCTGGGGATCGACATCATGTGTCTTAACGTGCGTTTTGGAGACGAGGAGTATGTGTGCGGAAAGGAAATGAGCAACGAGCAGTTTTACGAAAAGCTTGAGACCTCACCCAATCCGCCGTCAAGCTCAGCCGTAAACCCGGCTGCGTTTACGGAGATATTTAATAAATATCTTGATGCGGGTGACGAAATAGTCGCAGTTATGTTCTCGTCCTCGATGAGCGCGACCTATCAGAATGCGGTCATCGCTGCCGAGGAGATCAACTCGCCGAAGCTTCATGTGATAGACACACAGACAGGTCTCAACGGTGAGGGACTTCTCGTTGAGTATGCCGTAAAGCTTCGTGACGAGGGAAAGAGCGCTGATGAGATAGAAAAGGCGATCAGGGATATTCTTCCGAAGATAAGAGTTTATCTGGTCGTTGATACTATGGAGTATCTGAAGAGAGGCGGTCGTATCTCCGCAAGCAAGGCGCTTGTAGGTCAGCTGTTCCATGTGCATCCGGTTATGCAGATACTTCCGGACGGAGCGAGACCGATAGACAAGGTAAAGGGCAAGAAGTCAAGCAGTGCATGGCTGGTAAACAAGCTGGTTGCAGAGCCTGCCAGCACTGATTTTCCGATAGTTATCGAGCACTCAAATGCCGTTGACCGCGCAGCCGCTCTCCAGAGTGATATAGTGGCAGCGGGGATCACCAACGATTTTACTACGAACTGTATCGGCCCTATTATCGGTACGCACGCGGGACCGAATTGTCTTAGCATTGGCTACGTTATAGCTGAGTGACAAAAGCAGCCAACCGCTAGCTTACGTTGTTTCTTCGGGATCCGCTCGCGCCTATTCGAAACCGTAGCGGTGCACGGCTTGAAAATACCAAGCCTGCGCACCGACGCTTTCGACAGTCCCTCAGAAATCAACTTAAGCTTGCTTTGTTGGCTGATCAGGTCACTCATTACTATGTGATGCGCCCGCACGTCAGTACAGCATAACTCGCACCACCGCGTCGTATCCGAGCAGGCTTACTCATGCTCCGCGGCGGCTTCGGATTCAAGCTGGCGGTAGGCGACCTTGCCTACGAGCGTCTTCGGCAACTCATCTCTGAACTCGATCTCTCTCGGTAACTCGTACTTCGCGAGATTCTTTTTGCAATAATCCATTATCTCGGCTCTGGTCACATCGTCTGCAGGGACTCCCGGCTTAGGCATGATAAAGGCTTTGACCGCCTGCATCCTGTACGGATCCGGCACTCCTATGACGCAGCTCATCTGTACCTTTTCATGGGCGTCGAGTATATTTTCCAATTGAGCGGGATAGATATTGTAGCCCGACGAGATGATCATCCGCTTGGCTCTTCCTTTGAAAAATATAAAGCCCTCTGCATCCATTACGCCCAGATCACCGGTGTATACCCATGTCAGACCGTCAGAGTGTCTTTTCAGCGTCTGTGCTGTCTCCTCGGGATTGTCCATGTATTCCTTCATCACGGTGGGACCTGCGAGAAGGATCTCGCCCTCTTCACCGTAGGGGAGCTCCTCATCTGTTCCCGGACGTACTATTTTTATATAGGTATCAGGGAATGGCAGACCTATGCTGCCTTCCTTGAACATGTGGGGCGGAGTCAGGCAGCAGGCTGTGACGGTCTCTGTTGTACCGTAGCCCTCGCGTACCATGACTACGCTGCCGTGGTCGTTTAAAAATCTGTCAAGCTTCTTTTTGAGCTCCACTGAAAGAGAATCCCCTCCCGAGAAAACTCCCTTAAGAAAGCTCAGGTTTTCGCCGTTCATGCTCTTTGTCCGAAGAAGAGCCTCGTAGAGAGTCGGCACGCCGGCTATGAAGTTGCACTTGTACTTGGTTATAAGCTTTGCGTAGCTGTCCGCGGTAAATCTCGGAACGAGTATGCAGCGACCGCCCTGGCTGAGCATGGTATGTATGCACACCCCGAGCCCGAAGCCGTGAAACAGCGGCATGGCAGCCAGCATCTTGTCCCCGGGTCGAAACATCGGGTTGGCGGCAACGACCTGTGAGCTCAGCGCATTGAAGTTTTGGTTTGTAAGTATGATGCCCTTGGTGGTACCGGTGG
>DMLD01000017.1 GCA_003453515.1 Lachnospiraceae bacterium | reverse complement strand
ATAAAAGTCATGCTTGACTAAAGTGGTGTGATTGATTATAATTATGTGGTCTGCGAAATACGGGGGTTTCTTATAAGGTGTATACTGACTATATAAATGAGATCAAAAACAGTAAAAGAATAACAGAAAAAGATCTGACTTGGATAGAGTAAATGATTGAGAGGCAAAAACAATGAACGAAGAAATGATCGAGATCCGCTGGCATGGACGCGGCGGACAGGGAGCCAAGACGGCTTCGCAGCTTTTGGCAGATGCAGCGTTTGCGGCAGGACAATACGTACAGTCGTTTCCGGAGTACGGACCGGAGAGGTCAGGTGCACCGATCACGGCTTATAACCGTATATCAAAGGAGAGGTGTAATATCCATTCAAATATATATGACCCGGATTATGTGGTGGTGGTTGATGAGACACTTCTTGAGAGTGTGGATGTGACAGCGGGATTGGATCCTGCCGGTGCGATCATAGTCAACACTGCGAAGTCTCCGGAGGAGATACGCCCTCATCTTAAAGGGTATACGGGCAGGGTATGTACCATTGATGCCAGGACCATATCCATAGATTGTCTGGGACGGTATTTTCCTAACACGCCTATGCTGGCTGCGGTGGTACAGGTGAGCGGTTGCGTGGAAAAGAAATCATTTTTAAAGGATATGGAAGCTTCATATTCACATAAATTTGCTAAAAAGCCTCAGGTCATCGAGGGAAATCTGAAGTGTCTTCGGAGATCAATGAATGAGGTACGGGAGGTGAGTGCATCATGAGTAACGCTTTGAAGGCAGCAGATATTCATGAGGATATAGCGTGGCAGGATATGACGGTCGGATGTGAGATATATGAACCGGGGACGTCTGAGCTTACCATGACCGGTGAGTGGCGATCGAGAACGCCTGTGTGGGATCCGGGGAAATGTAAGCAGTGCCTGATGTGTACGCCGTACTGCCCTGACGCATCTATCCCGATCAAGGATGGCAAAAGGGTTGATTTTGACTATGATCATTGCAAGGGCTGTGGAATCTGTCTGAAGGTATGTCCGTTCAGTGCCATCAGCTGGAGTGATGAAGCGTGAGTGGGGTTGCGCAAAAGCCTCATAAAATTGCATAGGGAAGGCTTATTTAGTGAGTAATATAGGAGAAAAGAAATGAGTATCAGAGAACGTTTATCAGGAAACGAGGCCATCGCGACGGCGATGCGCCAGATAAATCCGGATGTATTTGCCATGTTTCCGATCACGCCGTCTACTGAGATACCGCAGTTTTTTGCACAGTATGTGGCGGATGGCAAGGTGGATACGGAGTTTATATGCGTTGAGAGCGAGCACAGCTCTCTTTCCGCGTGTGTGGGAGCCGAAGCGGCAGGCTGTCGTGCGGTTACTGCCACATCATCCGCAGGACTGTCGTTCATGAATGAGGTGCTGTATGTGGCGGCATCATCAAGGCTTCCGATCGTGCTTGCTGTCGCATGTCGCGCGCTCACCGGACCTATCAATATAAACCATGATTATTCCGATTCCATGGCAGAGAGGGATTCGGGATTTATACAGCTGTACGGTGAAAACAATCAGGAGGTATATGACAACTATCTCATGGCGCACAGGATCGCCGAGCACCCCGATGTGAGACTTCCGCTCATGGTGTGCGAGGACGGTTTTATCACATCCCATGCTCTTGAAAACATCGAGATCGAGGAGGACGCTGCCGTAAGAGACTTTGTCGGGACCTATGCTCCGGAGAACTATCTGCTCAAGGAGACTAACCCCCTTGCAGTCGGACCGTACGGTATCTCCAATTATTATATGGAAGCCAGAGTGGCGCAGGCACATGCCATGATGAATGCCAAAAAGGTCATACTTGATGTGGCTGCGGATTTTGAAAAGACGTTTGGCAGAAGCTACGGACTATTTGAAAGCTACAGGATGGACGATGCTGAGGTCGCTATGGTCATCATAGGCTCATCTGCAGGTACTGCCAAGGCGGCAGTTGATGAGTTGAGAGATAAAGGAGTGAAAGCAGGTCTTGTCAAGGTAAGAGTGTTCAGACCCTTCCCCGGAGCTGAGCTCGCCAGGGTGCTGTCGGGAGTGAAGGCGGTTGCTGTCATGGACAAGAGCGAGGGCTTCTCGGGATGCGGCGGACCTCTTTTTGCAGAGGTATCCGGTGCGTGCATAAATCTTGATGCAAGACCGAAGATGATAGATGTCGTTTACGGACTCGGAGGCAGGGACTTTACTGTCAAAGCTGCGTTGTCCGTATATGACAGGCTTGTTGATATTGCCGCGACAGGCAAGGTGGAGAAGACCTATATCCACATGGGTCAAAGAGATAAGGAAGGGGGCGATATCTGATGGCATACAATCTGAAAAAAGAGATGGCAAAGGATGAGAGATTTCATCCGGGGCACAGGCTGTGTGCAGGTTGCGGAGCCGGTATCGTCTGCCGTGCAATGATGCGTGCCGTAGACCCTGATGACAAGGCGGTCATCTGCAATGCAACAGGATGTCTTGAGGTGTCTTCCTTCCAATATCCGTACACAGCGTGGGAGGACTCCTACATACACACGGCGTTTGAGAATGCTTCTGCAACTGCATCGGGAGTTGAAGCTGCGTACAGATTCAAAAAACGCCAGGGGCAGATAAAGAAGGATAAAAATTTCAAGATACTTGCCATAGGCGGAGACGGTGGAACCTACGACATAGGATTTCAGTCGTTGTCAGGAGCTTTTGAGAGAGGACATGATTTTACTTATTTTTGCTATGACAACAACGCCTATATGAATACCGGAACCCAGCGATCAAGTGCTACTCCGAGATTTGCTGCGGCAACGACCACTCCCGCAGGAGTAGAGTCAGTCGGGAAAAAGCAAAACCAGAAGGATCTGACGCAGATCATGGTAGCACACGGTTCTCCTTATGTGGCGCAGACCACGCTTTTCGGAACAATGAAGGACTTTCATGAGAAGGCACACAGGGCGATATACACCGAGGGGCCTACCTTTGTAAATGTGCTTACGCCCTGCCCGAGAGGATGGCAGTATCCGGCTGAGGATCTCAGGGATATGTGCCAGCTGGCGATCGATACCTGTATATGGCCGCTCTATGAGGTGGTGGACGGCGAGTATCATCTGACATATGAGCCCAAGAAAAAGCTTCCTGTCGAGGAATTCATGAAAAGACAGGGCAGGTTTGCACACTGCTTCAAGCCGGGAAATGAGTGGACGATCGAAGAGGCTCAAAGCTATGTAGATAAAAAATGGGAAGAGCTGCTTAGCAAATGTGAATAGTCGCCGCAACGCAGATTGTTTTATCTGTCCGCGGGGGCGCGCTTGCGCTTTTTTATCATGCGTCACGTTGCACGCATGTAAAAGACACATGCTGCGCAACGACGCATGATAGACATCCCCCGCGGTTACAGATTTAAACAATCTGCTGCGGGCTTGGAGAAGTAACATAGAAACTGTTGATTTCGTATTATGAATAAGGGGGGTATCGGATGGCGGAGAATCTGTTTACCAATGCACACATATTATCATGGCTACAGTATTTCGCGGCAAATACCGAGATCGATCTGGAGCATGTGAAGATACTTGACATCACGAGAAAGAATAAAAACTTAATACCTACTGTCGAGGCGCACCGCTGTGTGCTCGTGTTCACCGAGGCGGGGGATATGGACATATTCTACAGGATGTGGAATGTGGGTCTGGGCGACTGTGAGATCATCTACAACGAGGGCTCGGAGCCCGAGGGCGACATAAAGAGAAACAAGGTATCCGAGATGATAGACAGGGGGATCAATGCCTCCGCGGGGATGATAGTCCTGAATCCAAACGCGAGATCCACGATCAAGTTCGGAATGGACAACAAAAAGTTCTATTCGGGCTCGGTCAAGTATGTCGGCTCAGAGATCAGATCCGTGATACTGTCCAAGATGCAGATCGATGAGCGCAAAAATTTCTGCATTATATCAGGTGCCTCGATCGCCATCGAGACTGCGATCATCTCCAGTGAGGGTACGGTGATCGCTGTTGAATACAAGGAGAGAGACAGAGAGACGCTCGAGGAGAATGTCAATCAGTTTGGCTTATCCAACGTATCCATCATTGATCATGTGGGCGGCGATACGATGAGGGATCTGCCGGTGCCGGATACTACCATGCTGGTGGCGTCGGCGAGCATGGAGCAGGAGATAGATTATCTGCTTAAGCTGAATCCCAATATGGAATTTGTTATATATACGCTTGATTTCAGAGTGGCGGCGTCGATGAATGACATTCTTGCGAAGTTCGGCATCAGTGATGTGACGATAATACAGATACAGGTGAGCAAGCTGACGTCGAAAAATGTCTTCGAAAATCAGCCTGCTCCCTGGATCATCACTGCCAAGGCGGACTGAGCGTAAGGGATGTTTCGTAATTTATCGGTTGCATATAGGATGAAAAAGGGGTATACTTATTCATGTAATTTTTTATTTTCTTATCAGGAGGGATAAGGTATGAAGAGCAGGAGATTTTTGGGTAGTTTGGTTTTGGTTTTCTCGCTGATGATGGGAATTGTGGGGATATGTCCCGTTGAGGCTGAGGCTGCAAGCAGCTACACTCTTTTAACAGGTGAGTCTATCGAGGTTACGGTATTCGGAAGTACCGTTAAGTCGTATTCTTCATCTAAGAAATCCGTTATTAAGCTGAAGAAGACCGGTTCCAATAAGGTAAAGGTAACAGCGAAGAAGGCAGGCAAGTCGAAGGTCGTCATCCGCGGCAAGAACGGCGGAAAGCTTTCATACAACTTTACCGTTAAGAAGCCTAAGTTTAAGTGGACTTTGAAGTCTTATGCATTTGATGCCGGTTATGATGTATATTCGTTCCAGATAGTCAACAAATCAGGTATATATATTTCGTCCATGAAGGCAAAGTATCACCTGTATGATGCTTCAGGAACTGAGATAGAGTCGAGTGATCTGACGCTCAACAAGATGCCTCCCGGTAAGTCGGCGATTTATGTTTTAAAGCATTATAATTCGAGCGGAACTCCGCTTGGTGACAATGCAAGGCTGTCAAGCTTTTATACCGCCAGGTCATTCAACGAGTTTAAGTATAAGTACACCAATGTTTCCGGCAAGATAAAGGTGACCAAGGGTGAAAGCACGATCACGATCAAGAATAAAACTAAAAAGAGTGTGGAGGCGGTTGTAAATATTCTTTATTATGATGCTTCGGGTAATATAATAGATGGATACAATTCATCTGCATTCCTGACATCAAAGGGTGTTCAAACTCTGAATCTGATTCTGCCGAGAAATATGGATCACTACACGGCAACGGTAAGAGCAGTTTCATACAAATACGTCGGATAATCAAAAGTGTATGACATATGATCATATAAATTGAGAATACACATCAGTAAAATGAGTTTCATAAAAAAAAACCGATGGGGTGACAAGTTGTCACTTTATCGGTTTTTTTTGATAAGGAGTTGTGAACAGTATCGACATGTAACTGGTTTTTATTTTGAGATATTCAAAGGTTTTAGGCAAGATATCTCAAAATAAAAACCAGTTTTTGCTTTACATGATTTGCTCTACGGTGTATAATATTACGTGAAAATGGTATGCCGTGCTCGAAAGATGCATGTTTTTTATTTTGATATATTCAAGGATTTTGAGTAAGATATCTCAAAATAAAAATTAAGGATACACTGATTAAATCAGTGTATCCTTAAATACAGTGACGATTGACTTCAATAATAATATAGGAGAGAGTAAGATAATGGCAGATATAAGACCTTTTAAGTGTGTGAGACCGGCGGCTGACCTTGTTTCGAGGGTTGCGGCGCTTCCTTATGATGTGTACAATCGGGCTGAGGCGACCGAGGTCGTCAGGCGCGATCCGATCACATTTCTTGCGATAGACAGGGCGGAGACCACACTTCCCGATGATGTGGATACATATGATCCGAAGGTGTACGCGCATGCCAAAGAGCTTTACACGGCGCGCAAGGAGGATGGGACCTATATTAAGGACGAGGACGAGGCTTACTACGTCTATGAGCTTGTCATGGACGGCAGATCGCAGATCGGACTGGTCGCTGTGGCGTCCATTGATGACTATGTAAACGGTGTGATCAAAAAGCATGAGAATACCAGAGAGGACAAGGAGATAGACCGCATAACTCATGTGGATACGCTCGGTGCGCAGACAGGACCCATTTTTCTGGCATACAGGGCTGATCAGACGATAGATGCTGCTGTGGCAAGGGCGATGCAGAGTGCTCCGATATACGATTTTACGTCAGATGACGGGATCAGCC
>DMLD01000125.1 GCA_003453515.1 Lachnospiraceae bacterium | reverse complement strand
ATCTGTAACGCAGCTGAGCAAGCTCAACCTGAAGCTTTCCTTCCCCGCTTCTTGCATGCGAGGCAAAGATATCAAGTATGAGCACTGTTCTGTCTATGACCTTTACATCGAGCATATCACCGAGATTTGACATCTGCGCGGGAGACAGCTCATCGTCACATATGACCGACTCTGCCCCATGCTCTGTGATCATAAACTTAAGCTCTTCTATCTTTCCCTTGCCTATATATGTCCCGGGATGGGGAGCCTCCCTCACCTGAATAAGCCTGCCGACAGTCATCGCTCCCGCGGTATCGGCAAGATCACCAAGCTCATCAAGAGAAGCAGATGCGCTCACATCTGCTCCGGTCTCGATCGCTACAAGTATAACCTTTTCCTTTTTTTCTGCTGTATCTGTAATCGTCATACCCTCTTCCTTTTGGTCTCTCACCCGCTATTCCCTTCGCAGGATATCTCCGACCTCGATATCGGCATCAACACGTATCGCAAAGTACTGCCCCGGATGGGGACAGCTTTCTGTCACGGCATTATTCTCATCGATCATTGAGAGTACCTTCGTTTTTATATTGCTCCCGTCAGGCTTCATTATCGTTATGACATCGCCTGTTGAGAATTTATTTTTCTGAACAAGCCACACCCACTCATCCTTCACCTCCGCTGCCGTCCCGAGATAGATCGCTCCCTTATCGTAGGTGTTGGCATCGTATATCTGGGAATTCTCATCGGTCGCTCCGAAAAAAAAGCCCGTCGTAAACTGTCTGTAGGTGCATTTTCTAACTTCGTCCCTGTAATGATCAAGCCGCTCCCGGTATCGCTTCTCATCCTCCATGCAATCATCTATCGCCTGTCTGTAGGCTCTGATGACGCTTGCCACATAGAGGGCGGTCTTCATCCTTCCCTCTATCTTGAAGCTGTCTATACCCGCGTCCAAAAGCTCCGGTATGTGCTCTATCATACACAGATCCTTTGAGTTGAAAATATATGTACCCCTCTCATTTTCCTCGACAGGAAGGTACTCACCCGGCCTTGACTCCTCCATAACATAGTACTTCCATCTGCACGGATGGGTGCACGCGCCGAGATTGGCATCCCGCCCGGTAAAATAGTGACTCAACAGGCACCTTCCGGAATGGGAAATGCACATCGCGCCGTGGACAAATGTCTCTATCTCGAGTTCATCGGGAGTTCCTTCACATATCCCCTTTATCTCAGCCAGAGACAGCTCCCTCGCGGTCACTACCCTCTTGGCTCCGAGATCCGCCCAAAACTTACACGTCATGGAATTAACATTGTTTGCCTGCGTGCTTATATGGATATCTATATCGGGGCATATCTCCCTTGCCATCAAAAAAACACCCGGATCCGATATTATAAGGGCATCCGGGCCTATATCCTTCAAACGCTCAAAATAATCACGCACACCGTCCATATCACGATCATGCGCCGTAATATTGGCTGTTATGTATACCTTTTTACCCCGATCATGGGCATAGTCTATGCCCTCCTTCATATCCTCGTCCGAAAAATTCTTTGCCTTGGCTCTCAGTCCGTACTGCTCACCACCGATATAGACGGCATCCGCCCCGTATCTGATCGCAGTTTTCAGTACACTCAGATCCGAAGCAGGTGACAGAAGCTCGGGTCTATTTTTCATTTTTATCATTGTTTACCTAACTTTCTTGATATGGTTATCCCATCGTCTATGGGAAGTATCAGCGTCTCGAGCATGGGGTGCGAGGAGACCTCCTTTAAGTATTTCCTGAGCCTTTCGTGTATGGTCCTGTCTCTGTTGGAGACTGCGTATCTCGAGCTCATCACGACTCCGTGGTGCAAGACATTGTCGGATATGAGCACGCCTCCTGTCTCCAAAAGCTCTATCAGTGTCGGCAAAAACGCGCTGTACTGCGCCTTGGCAGCATCGAGAAAAATAAACTGATACCTTTTCCCCTCGCTCTTAAATCTTTCTATGGCTTCTGAAGCATCCTCCTTTATCAGCTCGATCTGATGCTCCTTGTCGTATCTGGAAAAATTCACCTCAGCCTGCGAATACCTCGCCTTGATCTTCTCAATGGTGGTTATCCTCGTCTGAGGCGAAACACACGTCTTCATAAACAGTGCCGAAAACCCGACCGCGGTTCCGATCTCGAGCACCGAGGACGGTTCAATGGTATGCAGCGTGTATCGTATCACATCACCCGTCCTTTTGCTCATGACCGGTATGTTGTGCTCGCGGGCGTGCTTCTCGATATCCGAAAGAAAACCGGGCATCTGTTCTCTGTAGTTTTCCAGAAAAATGTCTACTCGTTCGTCCATCGCTTATACCTCGGTAATGATCGGCAGTATCATCGGATTGCGCTTCATCTTCTTCCAAAGATAATCGGCAAGCGCATCCTTTATCTCATTTTTCATCTTGCTCCAGTCGGTGACTCCCCTTGAGGTCAATCTGTCAAGCGCTATATTTACGACCTCTCTGCACTCATCCATCAGATTCTCGGATTCTCTGACATATACGAAGCCTCTTGAAACTATGTCGGGTCCCGCAAGCACTATGTTGGAGCCGCGCTCGAGCGTGAGCACCACGACCATAAGCCCGTTTTCCGAAAGATGCTGCCGGTCTCTGAGCACTATGTTTCCTACATCTCCTATACCCAGACCGTCAACCATGATGCCCGCAGACCGCACGGTCTCCACGACCTTTGCGTGGCTCTCGCCGATCTCCAGCACATCTCCCGAGCGCAGTATGACCACGTTCTCCTTGGGAACGCCCATCTTCATCGCGACCTCACCCTGACCGATGAGATGACGATACTCTCCGTGTACGGGTATCGCATACTTGGGCTTTACGAGCGAATAGATAAGCTTGATCTCCTCCTCGCAGGCGTGTCCCGACACATGCGTATCCTGTATGATGACTTTGGCTCCCTTCATCGACAGCTCATTAATTACCTTGGAAACTGATTTTTCGTTGCCGGGTATGGGACGTGAGCTGAATATGACCACATCACCGGGCTTTATCGTTACCTTTTTATGGATACTTGCAGCTATCCTCGAGAGCGCAGCCATGGACTCTCCCTGGCTTCCCGTGGTTATCAGCACCAGCTTATCGTCGGTGTAGTTGCCCATCTCCTCGAGCGATATCATCATACCGTCCGGGACCTGAATATAACCAAGCTCTATGGCAGTATTGACGATATTTACCATCGAACGACCCTCGATGACGACCTTTCGGTTCTGCTTTTTTGCAGAGTTGATGATCTGCTGCACCCTGTCTACATTGGATGCAAATGTGGCAACTATGATCCTGCTCTTTTCATTATCCTCAAAAATGGCGTCGAAGGTTTTTCCTACCGTTTTTTCGGACTCCGTAAAGCCCGGCTTCAAAACATTGGTGGAATCGCACATGAGCGCGAGAACTCCTTTTTTGCCAAGCTCGCCAAATCTTGCCAGATCAATGGTATCTCCGTATACCGGAGTATAGTCGACCTTAAAATCACCTGTATGTACTATGACTCCCGCCGGCGTATATATCGCCAGTGCCGCCGAATCGGCTATACTGTGGTTGGTACATATAAATTCTATACGAAAATCTCCGAGATTTATATACTGACCGTAGGTCACGACCTTCCTTTTGACATTGCCCGCAAGATTGTGCTCCTTCAGCTTGTTCTCTATGATCGCCATGGTAAGCCTTGTAGCATAGATCGGAACATTCAGCCTCTGCAACACATAGGGAAGAGACCCGATATGATCCTCGTGTCCGTGGGTTATCACAAACCCCTTTACCTTGTCACGATGATCCTCCAGGTACGTGATGTCCGGGATAACCAGATCCACACCCAGCATATCATCCTCAGGGAATGCCAAGCCGCAGTCCACGACGATGATACTGCTTTCCGTCTCAAAGGCCGTTATATTCATCCCGATCTGTTCGAGGCCTCCGAGTGGGATGATGCGTATCGTCTCATCCGCATTATTAAGTTTTTTCTTCAATTGTGTCTCACCTCTTATTCGTTTATTTGTATATCTACATCCTCCAAAAGCTCCTCAAAGAGTCCCGAAAGAGCTTTAAGCTTTTCATCATCATCTACAGTTTCATACGTTACCATACCTTCATCCTCGGGTATTTCACGCAAAATAAGAGCCTCGGCTTCCTCATCCTCCGTCGAATCGGTTACCAGAAGATAAGTGTCCCCTCCAAGCTCTGTCTGTTCGATTATATAGAAATCAGTTTCCTTACCGTCCTCATCGGTAAGTGTGATCATCCCATCAGTATCCATATATCCTTAGCCTCCATGCGTTGTGCAATTTCCTGTCAGGCAGACTGTGAATCCAAATATCTCTGCAGTATCAGGGAAGCCGCAAGCTTGTCCACATATTTTTTTTCATCCTCACGCCTGACCCCGCCTGCCTTCAGCACTGACGAAGCCTCCGCCGTAGTCAGTCTCTCGTCCATGAGAGACACACCTATCCCTGTCTTTTGCTCCAGCTCTGCAGCAAACTCCTTTGACCTTTCGGCACGCTCGGACATCTCACCGTTCATATGTATGGGAAGTCCCACCACTATGTGCTCTACCCCATACTCCGCGATCAGCTCACGAAGTCTTGCGTATGTCTGTCTCAGTTTATTTTCACCCTTGCGGGTAATGGTCTCAACCGGAGAAGCCACTATGCCGGCGGAATCGCTGATTGCCACTCCCACGCTGATACGACCGTAATCCAATCCCATAACTCTCATATCAGCCGTTGTTCTCCAGATTGAACTTGATATAATCCTCCAGAAAGACCTCTATGATCTCATCGCGCTCAGCCCTCATGATCAGGCTTCTCGCGCCCTTGTGGCTGGTGATATACGTGGGATCTCCGCTCATCAGATAACCCACTATCTGATTGACCGGGTTGTACCCCTTCTCCGTCAGCGCTTTATAGACCGCAGCTATGATGTCGCGCACATCGTAATCCGCATCATAATCTACATTAAAAAACTGTGTATTATTTATCTCACTCATTGCAAACCCTCTTGTGCTTTACCTCTATTGCATATATATTCTATACGATATTTTCGTTTTTGGCAACATATTTTTTTTATAACATGATCATTCCCTCGCTGCCGATCATCCCGGGTCCGAGCTTCAATGCTCCTGCTCTGTCTTCCTCAAGACGATATCTGACATATCTTTCGTCATAGCCCGTGAGAAACCGCACATCCCCTTCCTTTATGTATTCCTCGTAGAGTATGGAGGGTATGATGTCCGATATGGAGTCTTTATAGCGCCTGCTCCACTCCTTCACCCTGCCAAGCAGGATATCTGATCTTTGCTTCTTTATCCCGGGACTCACCTGATCCGGCATGGAGGCAGCCACGGTCCCGTCTCTCTTCGAATACTGAAAAACGTGCATATCGGCAAAGCCCTGCCTGTCGAGAAACGCAAGCGTATTATCAAACTCGTCATCGGTCTCGCCCGGAAACCCGACTATAACGTCTGTTGTTATCGCAGGCCTCTCATAGACACTTTTCAGCATAAGGACCTTTTCCTCGTATTCAACGGTCGTATAGTGCCTGTTCATGCGCTTAAGCGTGGCATCGCACCCGCTTTGCAAGGACAGGTGAAAATGGGGCATCAGCTTGTCACAGCCCTTGAGCATATCCAGCCACTCGCGGCTTATGATCCTCGGTTCGAGCGAACCAAGCCTTATCCGCTTTAGCCCGTCTATTTCTCCGACCCTGCATATCAGCCCGGCAAGCGCCCTTCCCTTTTCGATCACGAACCCATCGGCACGGTTTTCCGTAACTCCGTAGGACGAGAGATGTATGCCTGTCAGCACTACCTCCGTGCAGCCCTCATCGACATAGTCTTCGACCATGCGCACCACATCATCAGGGTCGGTGCTTCTGAGCCTGCCCCTGCCCCTGACATAGGGTATGAGACAGTATGTGCAGAACTGATTGCAGCCATCCTGTATCGCAACGAATGCTCTGGTTCTGTGCTTGTGCATATCCTTGATACCTGAGTTTCCTGCGGATGTATCATCTGCTGAGGGACTTACGGACTTGACCCTTAGTCTCCACTCGTCCTCGACCCTTTTTACCAGCTCGCTCTTTCCCTTGTTGTCTATGGCAAGATCTATGGCAGGATCCTTCGTTATCTCCTCCCCCGCGCTGTCGACATAACACCCCGTCGCCACTATAAGTGAGTGCGGCGAGCGTTTTTTTGCTCTGTGGATCATCTGCCTTGATTTGCGATCCGCTATATTGGTGACCGTACAGGTATTGATCACATAGACATCTGCCTCTTCCTCAAAATCCACGACAAGATGTCCTCTTTTTAAAAACTCCCTGATCATACACTCGGACTCATAATAATTGACCTTGCAGCCGAGTGTTAAAAATGCCACCTGCATATTTTTCTCCGTATTTTAACTTTTTGACTTGACTTTTGCTTCATTTTTTACTATCATAAATCCGAAAGATGATGACAACAAAAAAGGAGGAACCTATCATGAAAACAGTTAATGTTTCACTGAATTCCATTGACAAGGTCAAGGACTTTGTAAACGAAGTAACCAAGTATAATGCCGAATTTGATCTCGTATCAGGTCGATATGTCATAGATGCCAAGTCCATCATGGGTATATTCAGCTTGGATCTGTCTAAGCCTATCGAACTGAACATTCACAGCGAGAACGGCAACATCGATGAGATCCTTGAGAAGCTCAAACCGTTCATCGTAGACTAAATCAAAATAAAACTAATTGGCACTGATCCACATCGCTTCGGCGGTGTGGATCGCTTTTTCTACAAGCTCTTCAATGCTGCCCTTCAGCAGTTCCTCGGACACCTCAATGTCCTTAGTCTTTGGCTTTGTCACCGGGTGCTTTGCCACAAATATCGTGCAGCAATCCTCATACGGGAGTATCGAGGTCTCGTATGCCCCTATATCCATTGACTCCTTTATGATCTCCTGCTTATCCATAGCGATCAGCGGTCTGTATACCGGCATGCCGCACACGGCATCGGTCGCGGCAAGCGACTGCATCGTCTGAGATGCCACCTGAGCTATGCTCTCTCCGGTCACCAGTCCCAGACACTCGTCCTGCCTTGCAAGGTGCTCCGCTATACGCATCATGTATCTGCGCATGATGATGGTCAGCTCATCGTGCGGACATTTTTCATATATATCAAGCTGTATATCGGTAAAGTTCACCACATACATATGTATCGGTCCCGTGTACTCGCTTATGATGCGGGCGAGGTCGACCACCTTTTGCTTTGCTCTGTCAGAGGTGTACGGCGGAGCGTGGAAGTATACGGCTTCTATCTGCACACCCCTTTTGGCTATGCGGTAGCCCGCAACCGGCGAGTCGATTCCTCCGGACAGAAGCAGCATTGCCTTGCCTGCCGTTCCGACCGGCATACCGCCTGCTCCCGGATATCCTGACATATACACGTACGCCTGTCGCCTCACCTCGATAAATATCTTATATTCCGGGGAGTGGACATCCACGGACGCATTCGGGAATTTATCCAGTATATACGAGCCCGCTTCAACACATATCTCGGGGCTTTCCATGGGATAGGACTTATCGCTCCTCTTTGCAAATACCTTAAAGGTAAATGCCTTATCCTTCATCCTTCCCTCGATATGCTCATACAGCGCCTCTAAAATGCTTTGGAAATCCTTGTCCCTGCTCTCGGTGACGGGACATATCTGAGCCACCCCGAACACATGTGAAAGTGCTGTGATAAGCTCCTCTTCATCGTGCTCCGAGAGAGCTTCGACCGTGATCCTGCCCTGCTCCTTCTGCACTCTGAACTCACCGTCGACTCTTCTTACTCTCTCTATGATACGATGCACCAGCGCATCCTCAAACTTGTATCTGTTTTTTCCTTTTATGCCGATCTCGGCGTATTTGATAAGATATGTATTTGCCATTTTTACTCCTTCATCTTCGTGTGAACCGCCTGAGAACAGGTATCAGCTCGCCAAGAGCCTTCGCCGCAGCATCAAGCTCTTCTTCGGTCGTATATCCTGACAGGCTTATGCGTATGGTCGAATCAAGATAATCCTTCCCGACCCCTATAGCCGTCAATGTATCACTTATCCCCGGATGGTTGGTCGAGCAGGCAGAGCCCGAGGATACATATATTCCCTTTTCCTCAAGCGCGTGAAGCAAAACCTCTGCTCTCACTCCCTTTACACCCAGACTTATTATATACGGTGAATATGTGTCCTCATACCCCGTATTTGCTTCCGATGCCGGTATATCGCATTCCCTGCCGTGAACCACGACATCCTCTATCCTTGTGACATTTTTAATAAAGGCATTACTGAGCTTTGCCACCCGCTCACGCTTCCTGTCAATATCGGTACAGGCAAGCCTTGCGGCAAGTCC
The DNA here is from genome assembly GCA_003453515.1 of Lachnospiraceae bacterium. Lineage (GTDB taxonomy): Bacteria > Bacillota > Clostridia > Lachnospirales > Lachnospiraceae > Eubacterium_F. Next base: position 135 of record DMLD01000125.1, on the reverse strand, counting down.
GAAGCCCGCGATGCCCGGCACATTTTCGGTGCCCGAGCGCATATTTTTCTGCTGATGCCCTCCGTGTATGTAGGGTCCAAGCTTGCCTCCGTCAACGTATAAAAATCCCACGCCCTTTGGTCCGTGAAGCTTGTG
>DMLD01000106.1 GCA_003453515.1 Lachnospiraceae bacterium | reverse complement strand
CCTCATCCGCATCGTAGAGTCTGGGAATGAGCTGCACCAGCGAACTCTTTCCGGAGCTCGTCGAGCCAATGATCCCTACCGTCTCTCCCGGCTCGACCGTAAAGCTTATGTTATTCAGCACATTATTTTTATGCTTTTTATAATATCTAAAGCATACATTTTTAAACTCGATCCTGCCCTCACTCACCCTGAGTTCCGGACTTGCAGCATCGATGTCGCTCAGATCGGGCTCGGTGTTCAAGACCTCCTTGATACGGGATGACGATGCCGCTGCCCTCGATCCCTGTATCATGATAAACGAAAGCATCATAAGGGACATGAGTATCTGTATCACATAGGTCGTAAACGCCGTCAGATCGCCGATCGGCATCTCTCCTATGATGATCTGCTTTCCTCCGAACCACACCACTGCCATCGTCGTTATGTTCATGGTAAATATCATTATCGGCATGGTAAGTATAACTACCTTGATCGCGCGAAGCGTCTTGTCCTTCAGCCTCTCGTTTGCCTCGTCAAAGGTCTCGCGCTCAAAATCCTCTCTGACAAAGGATTTGACCACGCGCTGATTGGTGATGTTTTCCTGTATCCTCGAATTGAGCTTATCAATACTGTCCTGCATCACGTTGAATCTCGGGAACGCCGTCTTCATCACTATTCCGAGCGCTATGACCAGCACGGGAAGCACGATGAGCAGCACGAGCGCAAGCTGCTTATTCATGATAAATGCCATGATGAGCCCGCCTATCAGCATACCCGGCGCTCGAAGCAGCATCCTTAGCGCCATAGCTATCATGTTTTGAATATTGGTGATGTCATTGGTAAGTCTCGTTACCAGAGACCCCGTCGAGAATTTTTCTATATTCGCGAAGGAAAAAGACTGTACCTTGACAAACACATCCTTCCTCAGATCTCCGGCAAAATTCACGGAAGCCTTTATGGAAAAATAAGCCCCCAGCACGCCTCCTAACATCATAAGAAGTGCGGTAACTATCATCACCGCACCTATCATCAGTATATATCCGCTTCCCTTTGCCTCGACGCCCTCGATCTGCCCGCAGCCGTAGTTGATGATCAGCGACATCAGCTTTGGCAGTATAACCTCTCCGAGCACCTCGACTATCATAAATACGGGACCCAGTATAAAAGCTGCCATATAGGGCTTTACATATTTTCCGTAGGTTTTCATCTTCCCCTCCATACTGTTTATCAAGCAGCGGTGTCAGCGCTTCCTTACTCCACTCTCAGGGTTATCTCGCCGCTGTGAAGCGTTTCCCTGCTCTTGTCGTCAAGCTCCACCAAAAGCCCTCCGGTATCGTCTATATCCACGGCGATACCCTCGCGCCAGTCATCACCCTCTCCGGGCTTTGACAGGCTCACGGGTGTTCCGAACCTGATCCTCTTTCCGATGACCATGGATCTTTCCTTGTATTCCTTCATAAAGATCCTGTCAGGCAGCGCCTCATAATATCTGTCGATCTCATTTATCACACCGGCGGCTATACGGTTTCTTGCCGCCCCCGCCTCTTTGTCATCATATATGTATCCGACCACATCGCGCAGCTCCATCGGGATACGGGCGTTGCTTTTTTTGACATTTATCCCTATGCCCACGACCACAAAATCTATCCCTCCGGTCTCCACATCCGATACTGCCTCGGTGAGTATCCCGCATATTTTTTTTTCATTGAGATAAATGTCGTTCACCCACTTGATCTTCGGATCCTTTTTGCACACCTCACTTACCGCATGTGCGACGGCAACCGCTGCCATGGTCGTGATAAAAACTATATCGGCGGCAGGAAGCATTGTCGGTCTTAGCAGCATACTCATATATATGCCCGTTCCCGCGGGTGAGAAAAAACCTCTCCCCCGTCTTCCCTTGCCGGACACCTGAGCATCCGCTATGACGGTAAAACCGTCAGGCGCTCCCTCAAGCGCTCTCCTTTTGACCTCCTCATTGGTCGAATCGACCTTGGGAAGCACCACTACCTCATGCTGCCTGTCAAGATCTATCCCCACTCCCTCGGGTGACAATATATCCATATCCTCCGACAGCATATATCCTTTTCTGCTCTTTATGAGGTCGTATCCGTCGTCCTCGAGAGAGCGCACGGCGTTCCACACCGCAGCTCTGGTCACTCCGAGATCGGCTGCGAGCCTTTCTCCCGACAGCGGCTTTCCCCTGTTTGCTTCGAGCTCACAAAGAAGCTTAGATCTGACTCCCATATATCATCCTTTCACTCGATCCGATGCATTCCGTCGGCAGGGATCCTTGCCTTGACCATGATCCCCTCTTCGAGATATTTTTCCTCTATAAGTCGTCCGTATGTCCTTATATAATTGATCTTGCCCGCCTCATCAAACCCAAACAGCTTCTCTATACCTATCATCCCGTCATCGGCGATTCCTATAAGCTTTGATATGAGTTCGTCAACGCCGTAGCCCTCTCCGGCACTGATAAATACGGTCTCGTTTGCATACCTGTCCCTGACTCCTTCCGAGACCTTCGGGCTTACGGGACCGGGCTCCCTTTTCACACCGGGAGACGCGACTATATCCATCTTATTAAAAACAGTCAGTATGGGCTTTCCCGTGATATCAAGCTCCTTTAGCGTGTCATACACGACCCTCATCTGATCCTCATATGCGGGGTTTGACAGATCCACGACATGCATGATTATATCCGCATATCCCGCTTCTTCGAGCGTTGATCTGAATGCCTTTATCAAGGTGTGAGGCAGCTTGTTGATAAAGCCGACCGTATCCGTAAACAAGAACTTTTGTCCCTGCTCGGTCTCCATGGATCTTGTCGTGGTGTCAAGCGTCGCAAAGAGCTTGTCCTCGGAAAGCACATCCGCTCCGGTAAGATAATTCATAAGAGTAGATTTGCCCGCATTGGTATATCCCACTATCGCGACCGTGGGGATATTTGACTCGCTCCTCACGCTTCGCTTTATCTCCCTGTTTTGCACCATGGATCTAAGCCTTTTGTTAAGGACGGATATCCTGTCTCTTATGAGCCTTCTGTCTGTCTCCAGCTTCGTCTCACCGGGACCTCTGGTGCCTATACCTCCGCCAAGCCTTGACATGATCTTTCCCATGCCGACAAGATGCGACGATCTGTAACGCAGCTGAGCAAGCTC
>DMLD01000172.1 GCA_003453515.1 Lachnospiraceae bacterium | reverse complement strand
TCACTCACTATCCCGACAAGCCCGTTGCCTGCTATGACGTTCATATCGACCGTAACACCGTCCGCAGTTCCCTTGTCAATGGTAAATACGTGAAACCAGTTGTTTCCGTCACGGCTCACGACCGTAGCAGCGACCTTCGGATAATCCGGGTACTTTTTGTCAAGCTTATAAAGCTCGCGGTAGTTCTCGAGATTTGAGTTCTCCCCGGCAAGTATCTTGTTGTCATAGCTCAATTCATCGATCTTTGCCTTGAGCTCCTCATTTTCCTTCATAAGAGATTCTTTGGACTCCAGATAATCCAGCCGGTCGGATATATATCTTCCCACTGAATTGATCCCTTTTTGCATGGGGGTCACTATATTTCCGAGACCTGTTTTCACGCCAACAAAGCTGTCCGAAAATTTGAAGGACAGCACAACCATAACAAAACATAGAATAGTTAAGAATATATAGACGTACTTTGGATGTATATGTATCTTTCTCTTTTTTCTTCTGCTCATGATAGTCACCAACAATATCTGTTCAGGATAAACTGACCCTGTCAGCGTTTTCTTTATTGAGACAGCCTAGCAAGGTCAGGATTCTCAATTATCGCACCCAAGCCCATAACAACAGAGCTCTCGGGCTCGTTGCAAAGGTTGACCCGAAGTCCGAGCTGCTGGTAGAAAAACTGACCCAGCTCACCTATACTGGAGGAACCGCCGGTCAGATAGACACCGTGCTTATAAATATCCGATGATATCTCGGGCGGAGTGCGCTCCAAAAGCACCTTTATCTGATCGACTATGCTCTGGAAAAGATCGATAAGCGCAGCGTGTATCTCGCGCCCCGTAACGGTTATCTCGCTTGGCAGACCTGTCACCAGATTGCGTCCGCACACATCAAGTGATTCATCCGTTTCAAAGGCGGATGCGATCGTAGTCTTGATCTCCTCGGCAGTCTTCTCTCCTATAACAAAATTCCTGTCACGCTTTATCTTGGCGATGATCGCCTCGTTGAACCTGTTGCCGCCGATGGGGATAAGCTTACTCTGAACTATACCTCCCAGTGAAAGGATGGAAACCTCTGTGGTATTGGCACCGATATCGACCACGAGAGTTCCCGTGGTACCGGTTATATCAAGATCCATCCCGAGTGCATCCGCAATAGGCTTTTCAACTATATGTATCCTTTTGGGCTTGAGATTTGAATTTGATATAAGGTCGAAATATGCTCTTTTTTCCACCTCGGTTATATCGGTCGGAACAGCGATATAGTATTCGGCGCCCTTGAATCTTCTCTTTCCGTCGAGGTCGGCAAAAAAATAGTCGATAAGCGACTGCATATTTCCTATATCCGCTATGACTCCGTTTTTGACAGGATACGAAACGACTATGTTGGCAGGAGCCTTCTCGTACATCTCGTATGCCTCGTTGCCGACAGCAAAGGTGTGTACCTTGTTATATATCGCGATCACATTTTTCTGATGAAGTATTATTCCCTCTTCATTTTTATAGATTTTGATCGAACTTGTTCCGAAGTCGATCCCGATTGCTTTAATTGACATTTCAGGTTTCCTTTCGATATGGTGTATAGGTATCATCGTCGTCGGTCCCGAACACCAGCCGGTTCTCCCTGTAGCTGAAATAGGTGTTGTCTCCTATGACGATATGATCAAGCAGCGGTATCCCGACCTGACTGCATGCTCTGTAAAACTTGACTGTCACCTCGTGATCAGAGTTTGACGGCGTCGGATCACCGCTTGGATGATTGTGCATGATGATCAAATTGCAGGCATCGTGATCGAGCGCGAGCCGCAGTGCCTCTCTGGGAGAGACAAGTGACATATTGATCGTTCCCTTGAATACCGGCTCGTATCTAATGAGCCTGCCGGAGGCATCAAACAGTACCACATAAAAATGCTCCGTTTCAAGTGCCCTCAGCTCCTCCATAAAGTATCCGGCTATGTCCTTCGGATCATCAAAGACCCTTCCGGGCTCCCGTTTAAGCATACTCATCCTTTTGCCAAGCTCGACAGTACACAAAAGCTCCAAGGCTTTTACCGTGCCTATGCCGTTAAGCTTTGTCAGGTCATTGAGCCTTGCATGACCGAGTCCCAGAAGTCCCGGATATCTTTCAGATATCTCGAGCACGTCATAAGCCAGCTCAATACCGGTCTTGTTCCTTGTACCTGTCCTAAGTATTACTGCGAGCAGCTCCGCATCCGAAAGCACGCCGACTCCGTATCTGACAGCCTTTTCATATGGTCTCTCGGATTCAGGCAGGTTCTGTATTGTCTTATGCCCCATAAGCATATGCCCATGAGATCTTGGAATAATGCCGTAAAAATTATTATAGCATAAAAACAGCCTTCTATCAAGGTCTATGTAAAAATTTTGTCAGTATATCCTCAAAGCAGAGCTCTGTTCTTTAGCTCCTGTACCGACTTAAGTATCCCGAGTTTACCGTGCGGCCAGGTCAGCCCGCCCTGAAAGTATACCGCATACGGCTCTTCTATCGGGGCATCGGCGGTCAGCTCTATCGAGGAGCCTTGGATAAATGAACCCGCCGCCATGATGACATCCGAGTGATATCCCGGCATCGCGTAGGGCTCCGGGGCAACATGCGCATCTATTGGAGATGCCTTCTGTATGCCCTGACAAAAGGCGATAACACGCTCTGCATTACCAAGTCTCACCGCCTGTATGATGTCATGCCGCTCCTCATCGGGTCCGGGACTTGCCTCAAAGCCAAGCCTGTCATACATATTTGCTGCAAAAATGGCGCTTTTTAATGCAGAGCCTACAACGGTGGGCGCCATATACAAGCCCTGATAGAGACTTAGGTTTATGTTTAGCGACGCACCGACCTCACTGCCGAGTCCCGGTGACGTCAGCCTGTAGGCACATTTTTCTATAAGGTCTGCACGCCCCACTATATATCCGCCCATGGGAGCCAGCCCTCCGCCGGGGTTTTTGATAAGAGAGCCCACACACATATCCGCGCCGACATCACATGGCTCTGTATCATCCACAAATTCACCGTAGCAGTTATCTACCATGCAGATGACCTCGGGCTTTATCCTCCTTATAAAGCTTATCAGCTCTCCTATCGCTTCGACCGAAAGGGTCTTACGCATCGCGTAGCCCTTTGAGCGCTGTATCGTAACAAGCTTTGTCTTTTCATTAATGGCTTTTTTGACAGCCTCGTAGTCGATAGTCGAATCGGGGTTCAGATCGACCTGTGAATAGGTTATCCCGAATTCGGCGAGTGAGCCCATACCCTGCCCGCGGCCGTCTATACCTATCACGTTTTCCAGTGTGTCATAGGGCTTGCCGACCGGTGACAGCACCTCGTCTCCGGGTCTTAGCACTGCACTCAGGGCTATATACAGGGCGTGAGTTCCGCAGCTTATCTGCGATCTGACCAGAGCCGACTCGGCGTGAAACAGTGATGCGTAGACCTTCTCTAAGGTGTCTCTGCCCATGTCGTTGTATCCGTAGCCTGTCGAGCCATACAGATGAGCCTCCGACACATGGTTGTCCTGCATTGCCTTCAGTACGTTCAGTGTCGATATCTCGGTTCTTTTATCTATTTTTCTGAATCTGTCATCAAGCTTATTTAAGACATCATCTGCCAGCTCAAGTATATCATTAGATATACCGTAGTATTCTCTGTAAATATCTGATGCAGACATTATCAAACCCTCCTATATGATGCGCTTGAATTTTTTGTCAAATTCGTATTTGCTCATGGTGATGGTCGTAGGGCGACCGTGGGGACAATGATAGGGCTCATCCAGTGAAAGCATCTCTGATATCAACTTTTTGGCTTCGGGTACGGACAAGGTATTATTGCCCTTTATAGCAGCCTTACAGGATATCGTCGCCAGATGATCAAGTATCATCTCGGGCTTTTTGCCTGCCTGCTCATCCATGAGCGTATCAAGTATGTCGATAAATATTTCCCCGGGATCAAGGTTCAGAAAATCAGCCGGTACGGATTGAATCAGTATCTCGGTATCACCAAAATCCTCCCATTCAAAGCCGATGCCCTTAAACTCATCCGCATAGCTATTCAGTACGCCCTGCTCTCTTCCCGACAGCGTGAGCACGATAGGCGGGATAAGCCTCTGACTCATCCCGGTTTTTGCCCTCATCTTGGCTACAAAATGCTCATACAGTACCTTCTCATGGGCGGCGTGCTGATCGATTATGAGCAGCTCGTTCCTGTATTCGATGAGCCAATAGGTATCAAACACCTGTCCTATTATCCTGAATGATGGAGCCTCTTCCTCCCTGAAAAGGTTTTTCTCTAAAAATGAATTGTTGTATGTATTTCCTTCACGGCTGTCGTCATTGCCGCTAACAAAGCCTTTATTATTGCCGGTATTATTGCTTTTATTATAAGTGTTTTCCTCGGCAATATGCAGAATAACACCTGCAGCCTGTGTCATCTCCGGCTGACTCTCCGGCTTATCAAGCCTTGATCTTTCAAAGGGCTCAGGATCTCTTTGCATGGGCTTTACTTGTTTACTGTCTATGACATCCTCACCCTCGCCGAGCCTCTCCTCCGGGATGAGCGTGATCGAATCAAGGGCGTTTTTGATGGCGTGATAGATAAGGTCGTATACTGCCCTCTCATCCTTGAAGCGTATCTCCATCTTCGACGGATGCACATTTACATCAAGCATGTCCGGTCTGACGGTAATTTTAAGCGCAGTAAACGGAAATCTGTGGTTCATCAGATAGTCCCTGTAGCCGTCCATGATGGCTGCGTGTATCGTGTTATTTTTAACGTATCTGCCGTTCACAAAATAGTGCATATAGGAGCGGTTCCCGCGTGAGAACTCGGGCTTTGCGATGTAGCCCTCAAGGCTCATCTCCTCTGCATTTATATCAATGGGAACAAGACATCTGCCAAGCTCCTTGCCAAAGCAAGTATATATATTTGTTTTCAGAGTCCTGTCACCCGATGTTTTTATCTTCGGTTTGCCGTCAGTGATCAGCTGAAATCTTATCAGCGGATGCGACATGGCAAAATGCTGTATACATTCAGTGATCGCTGTGGACTCGGAATTTGACGACTTCAGAAATTTGAGTCTTGCGGGCGTGTTGTAAAAAATATCCCTGACGATAAAGGTGGTTCCCTCCGGAGAGCCTATCTCCTGAAGTGATATCTCGTCGCCGCCCTCTATGACATACCTCGCGCCGACTATGGATTCCCTTACTCTGGTGATGACCTCGACCTTTGATATGGCGGCTATGGACGAGAGAGCCTCGCCTCGAAAGCCAAGACTTGATATGGTTGACAGATCAGAGAAATCGGCGATCTTGCTGGTCGCGTGCCTCAAAAAGGCAGTGTGCAGCTCATCCGGGCGTATCCCGCAGCCGTTGTCACTTACCCTTATCTGCTTTCTGCCGCCGTCACTTATCTCCACCGTTATTGTGTCGGCGCCTGAATCTATGGAGTTTTCAACCAGTTCCTTTACAACAGACAGCGGCCTTTCTATTACCTCTCCTGCGGCTATCTGGTCTATTGTAAGCTTGTCAAGTACTTTAATCGGCATAACAGATCAACCTCACCATTTGTCTGAAATTTTTTGCTGCCAACGGTTAACCAGATTCATTGCATCCATCGGTGTTATGTTGGACAGATCGGTATCTCTTATCTCACACAATATATTATCCATCGTCGAATCGTCTTCCAGTGTATCAAATATGGAAAGCTGCCTTGGACCCTGTGTATCCTTGTCATCCAAACGTCTTGCCAGACTGTCGTTATCATTGCTCATCAGCGAAACCGTCATCGGGAAATCATTTTTCTGATTGGACTCCAGATTGTCGGATATCGCGCGCGCTCTTTTCAGCACCTCGTCAGGCACGCCTGCCAGCCTGGCGACCTGTATACCGTAGCTTCTGTCAGCCCCGCCCTCTATGATCTTTCTTAAAAATATCACGTCTTCGCCGTCTTCCTTTACCGCTATACAGTAATTTTTCACACCGTCAAGCAGTCCTCCGAGCTCGGTCAGCTCGTGATAATGCGTGGCAAAAAGTGTTTTGGCTCCGATCTTTGACTTGTCTGCGATGTGCTCGACAACGGCCCACGCGATGCTGAGTCCGTCAAAGGTCGATGTGCCGCGGCCTATCTCGTCAAGTATGATCAGGGAATTTCTCGTGGCATTGTGCAGTATATTTGCGACCTCTGTCATCTCTACCATGAAAGTACTCTGACCGCTTGCAAGATCATCAGATGCCCCGACCCTGGTGAAGATCCTGTCAACAATTGACAGCTCCGCTATCTCTGCCGGCACAAACGAGCCTATCTGTGCCATCAGCTGTATAAGCGCAGTCTGTCTCATATAGGTCGACTTTCCTGCCATATTGGGTCCGGTTATGATAGCGATCCTCTTTGATCTCAGATCAAGTCGTGTATCGTTGGCGACGAACATGTCGTGCTCTATCATTTTTTCAATGACGGGATGCCTGCCCTTTTTTATGTACAGGCTTCCGTCGTTTTTGATAACGGGTCTTGTGTAGCCCTCGTGATCCGCCACGTAAGCCAGGCTTGCAAGCATGTCTATCTTTGCTATGGCAGCCGCGCTCCTCTGTATCCTTTCTATATGGGACGAAAGCTCATCCCTTAGCTCGCAAAACAGCGCGTACTCAAGCTGATAAAGCCTGTCCTGTGAACCGAGGATCTGCTCCTCCATCTCCATCAGCTCATCCGTTGTAAACCTCTCGGCGTTGGTGAGTGTTTGCTTTCTTGTCCAATCCCCGGGCACCTGCGACAGGAACGATTTTGTCACCTCAAGAAAGTATCCGAAGACTTTGTTGTAGCTTATTCTAAGGTTTTTGATCCCTGTGCGCTCCTTTTCCTTTGCCACCAGATCGGCAAGCCATGTTTTGCCGTCGGTTTTGGCAAGACGAAGCCTGTCGACTTCATCGTTGAAGCCGGGCTTTATTATCCCGCCCTCCCTGAGCGAAAGCGGCGGATCCTCGTCATCTATTGCTGAGGCTATCATATCGGAAAGGTCGTTTAGCGGATCGAGTTCGTCATAGAGCCTGTCAAAAAGCTCACAGTTCAGCTCACCGATCAGCTCACGTATCGACGGAAGTATGGCAAGGGATGTTCCCAAAGAAAGCATATCTCTCGGATTTATGGTCTGATAGCTTATCCTGCTGATAAGTCTTTCAAGATCATATACCGGAGCAAGGTACTCCCTTAGCTCCTCTCTTGTTACCGGATCATTGTTCAGACATGATATCGCATCATAGCGGTTGATTATATCCTCTTTGATCAAAAGCGGTCTCTCAACGCTCGACCTCAGAAGCCTTGCGCCCATTGCCGTTTTTGTTTTGTCAAGCACCCACAAAAGCGAACCTTTTTTTGACTTTTCACGCATTGTCTCCACAAGCTCTAAGTTTCTTCTTGTGTTGCGATCAAGAAGCATGAATTCCCCGCTTGTATCTATTTTTATATGCGTTATATGTGTCAGATCGCATTTTTGGGTCTCATTCAGATACTGCATCACGCAGCCCGAGGCGGTCTGTGCGAGAGGGAGGCTCTTTAACCCGAGTCCTGCCGTCGATTTTATGTGAAAATGCTCACACAATGCCCTTTCGCAGTTGTCCGGAGAAAAATATCTCGGTTCAAGTGCAGACATGGTTATACCAAGTCTGTCCTTTAGATCCTTAAAATCTATATGCACCAGATAAAATGCGTCGTTTGCTATGATCTCGGCGGGCATATATCTGTTGATCTCGTCGAGAAGATCTCCTGTCCCTGTGATCACGGATGCAAAAAATGCACCTGTCGTAACATCACAAACCGCAGTTCCGAAGCCTTCAGGTGCAGCAACTATACACATCAGATAGTTATTTTTATCATCGTCAACGGAACCCGAAAAGGAATTGGTACCGGGAGTCACCACCCTTGTGACCTCGCGGCGCACCAGTCCCTTTGCCTCCTTGGGATCCTCTACCTGCTCGCAGATGGCGACCTTGTGTCCGAGCTCCACGAGTCTGTTGATATATATATCCGCAGAATGAAACGGGACACCACACATGGGTGCCCGCTCGTCAAGACCGCATGATTTTCCCGTAAGGGTCAACTCGAGCTCCTTTGAAACGAGCAGAGCATCGTCAAAGAACATCTCGTAGAAGTCGCCCAGTCTGTAGAAAAGTATGCAGTCCTTATATTCTTCCTTTGTATCAAGGTATTTTTTCATCATGGGAGATAGCTGTCCCATCTGTCCTGTCCTCCGCTTATTGTTCAGGTGTTGGCTCTGCCGGCGGAGCCTCAGTCGGTGCGGGAGGCTCCTCAGTCGGTGCGGGAGGCTCCTCGGTCGGTGCGGGTGCTTCGGTCGGCTCAGGTGTAGCAGGCGCAGGCGCCTCTGTCTCCTCGGGATAATCCGGCTCTGCCGTCTCATCAGGCGCTACTGTCTGCTTTGGCTTCTTGGTAGGCTTCGGAGTCTTGATAGGCTTGGTAGTCTGTACCGGAGTCATGGTCACAACAGGTACAGGTTTATCTACGGAAAGATACATCGCGCTGATATAGCCCTCTATATTGTTGTAGGATACATGAGCCCACTCCTTGCCGTCATAGCTTATCATGGTGACCTTCTCGCCAAACGGGATCTTGTAGAGCACGTTTGATGTAAGAGATGCCTCCTCACGAAGGTTAACGGCACTGGTCGTATACGCAAATTCAGCGTCCTTGAGTTCCTCATCACCCTCAAAAATATTGTCCTCATTGATTATCATATCAGAGTTGGGGTCGATGGTCTGTACCGGCTCCTCCTCTTCCTTATCCACCTCAACGGCAGCCTGCGTGACACTTCCCGCATTTACCTCTTCATCGGTGAAGTGAGCAGCCTGTCCTTTGTAATAATACCACCCAACCATAAAAATACCGACCAGCACGGCCAGAGAAACCGCCACACTTATAGAAAACATGGTAATCTCAAATCCCGGACGATCCGATCGTTTCATTTTTTCAAAAAAACCGTATTTCTTAGTATCCTTATCCATCACTTTCTCCTTAAAAGAAACATTCATCTAGTCAATACTTTTCTATTATAGCCATAGAGACTGACTTTGTCAAACATTTAGAAGATATTTTTTATGGCATTTTTCGAACATCAGTTTGACAATTGCAACAAAATATGGTACAATTGTTCTGATAAAAATAATCGCATATATCTTTTGCGGCTTTTTTTGGCGCAAAGATCCGGAGGTCGTTATGTCACAAGGGAAAATTTCTAAAAAGCAAAGTGAGATCCTGAACTATCTGAAGCAGCAGATCCTTGATAAGGGTTATCCGCCCTCAGTCAGGGAGATATGTGAAGCCGTACATCTCAAATCCACATCCTCAGTCCACTCTCATCTCGAGACTCTTGAGCTGAACGGATATATTCGAAGGGATCCTTCTAAGCCGCGGGCTATAGAGATCGTCGATGATGATTTCAATATGACCAGGCGAGAGATGCGCAACATTCCGATCATAGGAAGCGTTGCGGCAGGTGCTCCGCTGTTTGCCGAACAAAATATATCAGGGTACTTCCCTCTGCTCTCCGGCGAGCTTCCGTCAGGCGATCTGTTTATGCTTGATGTACGGGGTGATTCAATGATCGAAGCCGGTATATTTGACG
>DMLD01000205.1 GCA_003453515.1 Lachnospiraceae bacterium | reverse complement strand
CGAGCCTGTCCGCATCGGGATCCGTCGCAAGCACGAGGTCCGCATTTTTCTCCTTCGCAAGCTTAAGTGCGAGCTCAAACGCCTCCGCTGCCTCGGGGTTCGGATAGCTTACCGTCGGGAATTCGCCATCGGGAAGCTCCTGCTCGGGTACCACATATACCTTCTCGAATCCGAGCTCTTTCAGCACTCTCCTGACAGGAAGATTTCCTGTTCCGTGCAGCGGTGTATATACTATGCTCAAATCCTTCGCAGTTTGCTCGATGCACTCGGGATGGAGAACATTTTTCTTAAGCTCTGCCATGTAAGGATCGTCTACATTCGCACCTATCTTCTCATACAGTCCCTTTGCCTTTGCATCGTCAACAGACATTGTCTTTACCGATGCATAGTCGGTTACGGCTCTGACCTCATCCATGATCCCCTTGTCGTGAGGCGGTGTTATCTGGGCTCCGTCCTCCCAGTAAACCTTGTAGCCGTTGTACTCCGGAGGATTGTGGCTGGCTGTTATGTTGATACCCGAGATGCAGCCTAAGTATCTGACTGCAAATGAGAGCTCGGGGGTCGGTCTGAGCGATTCGAAAACATATGCCTTTATCCCGTTGGCTGCGAGACAGCAGGCTGCCTCATCGGCAAACTCCGGCGACATCCTTCTCGAATCAAACGCTATCGCTACACCCTTGTCCTGTCCCTTCTGAGAAATGATATAATTGGCAAGTCCCTGCGTTGCTTTACGAACAGTATAGACATTCATACGATTTATGCCGGCACCTATCACTCCTCTGAGCCCGGCGGTCCCAAACTCCAGATCCGCATAGAATCTGTCCTTGATCTCAGCATCGTCTCCCGCGATCGACTTAAGCTCATCCTTAGTCGCATCGTCAAAATAAGGATTGTCAAGCCACGACTGATAAACCTCTTTGTAATCCATCTTTAAACCCTCCTTTATACCTGTTATTTTTTACTATTATTCAGACTGACCTGCCGCTGCAAGCTCCGGAAAGCTCAACGCCGTATCCTCGCCATCGTCTATGATCTCCAGACTGTAGCTCTTGGTCTGATAGCCCTCCTGTTGAAGGGTAAGCGTTATCTTGCCGATGCACTTTGTAAACGAGCACGGCGCTACACCCTTATATGTACCGTTGACGTATACACTCGCACCGTTCGGTGCAGAAACGGTTATCTTGTTATCCACATCATATTCGGCATCAGACGGATCCTGTACGGTGCCGTCATCATCCGTGACAGTTGAGCTGTTGCTCTCACTCTCGCCTGATGTATCATCGGATGGCTCGACCGTCGCCACCTCTTCTGCCAGATCGATCCTGAACGACGGCTCCGGATCCTGTACTCTTATCGTTCCGAGATATGTATTGTATCCTTCAAGGACGACCTTTATCGTGTGCAGTCCGTAATAAAGCGGAACAGGCTTTGAGTAGTCGACCATGGTGCCGTTGATATAGAGCTCCGCCCCCTCGGGATTTATATGAAACGACGCTCTGGCAGTTTCGGGGATCTGAGTCATCCCCTCCTTCATGTTGAGCTTCGCAACCTTGTTTCTCTCAACCGTTGCACTTGCAGATGATGCCAGGTCGCCGTTTTTCATGGAGAGCGTCTGCGCACCCTCGGGCACCGTGATGAGCATCCCCTCCGTCACGGGCAATATCGACTCTCCCTCGATGGTCAGTGTTCCCCCGACAAAATCGGCATACTCTATCGGCTCGATGTAGCCGTGTCCTTTAGTCACGATCAGTGAAAACGCCTTGCCGCTCACCCCGCGAAATGTCACCTCATCCATCGCGGTGATCTCCATGGGGTCGATCCTCTTTCCGTCGGAGAGACTTACCATGAACTCGGAGTACGCATAGTTCACTCCTTCAACAGTCAACATCTGCTTGTCCGGATCCACGTAGACCTGTGTATCCTCTTCCTCGACGATATCGGCCTTGGCGCTCATCCTTGTCAGACCGCTCCCCACATCATCCACGTAGAGATCGTAGACCTCCCCGGGCTGTACCTCATCCATCACAAGCTCCGTCCCGTTTTTCGACTGTATGGACGTTCCGCTCGTATATAAAAATGTCTCCTCGGTCTCAGTGACAGGATTGTAGACAGCCACCATCTCGCCATCCGTATCCACCTCACGGATAACGCCTGTCAGATCAGCCCCCTTCTCATATGTCACTTGGGAGTTCGGCGCAGGTGTGGTTGTACTCTTTTTCTTGCCGCATGCCGTACTGACACACACTATTACAAGCAGCAATACCAGCTGTAATAACAAGCCGATTTTTTTATGATTATTTTGCCCACCGGATATCTTTCCACTAAACATATATCATGTCCTTTAATAATACCATGCTCACTACTTTTTCTTCAATTTATAGTAATTTCTCCCTGCTTTAAATCCACATTCATATTCAACTAATCCCTTATTTTTCTCCCACACAAATCCATATTATATTATTTTGATATGTTTGTCAATCACTAGCTGCCTTATTCTTTTACATAGTTTATGAACTTGCCAAACATATCAGACTCGTTCAACCACCACTGACCGTTACTGTAGTGAAAAATGCTCCGAAGAGAGATCTCATCGGATAGTGTTTTTAGGCTTGACTCCTCATCGTGCACCACCGTCGCACCGGAGGTGTATTTAACGGTCGTATCAACTCGCAGCGCATAACAGTTGTCCGTAGAGAGCGTGGAGGCGACCTTGGATTTAAACGAATGAAAATCCACATACATCAGATGCGTGGGCGTCTCGATATGCACCTCCTTCATAAGCTCATACTGCTTGCGCATGGATTCGTATGATGGAAGCTCCACCGCCACCTCGGATGTAAAGAAATCAAAGCTTCTCCTTTGCAGCAGATCATTGTAATAGATCGGGACGATCTTTGAGACCAGTTTTTTTACCACATCCTGAGACCCCTCATCAGGCTTGAACTGACTCGGAGTAACAGTATATACAGGCTCATCGTAGTAGTTTTGCGGCTCGAGAGTGAATGTATTTTTATACGAATTGAACCCATCGAGCTCAACCTCCAGCTCGTGCTTTCCGATGAACATATCTCCCAGCGCATAGTCTTGCGCATTGTCTGATTTTTTGCGAAGCTTATCCTCCGGAAGACGTATCCCGTCCACGTATATAGAAGCTCCGAGCGGCACACGTACCGTCACATTGTATGCGACCAGATCCGATGAATCAATGTACCATCTGTCAAAGATCCCCATGAACCTGTCGTCGTATTTTTTCAGCGTAAGCTCCTGTACAAAATCGGAGGTGAGCCTCCCCACCATATAGCTTACTCTGTAGCGGCACCTCTCAGACGTCTCCTCCACCTTCACAAGACTGTAGGCTGTTATCTTCTGATAATCGGCTTTGTTTACAAGCAGGGTGTCCAGATTCTCTGAGGTTATAAATGTCGAGGTCTGAAGGTTCAGCGTATGGAATATCCTCGACGGACTTTTTCTCATGAAGCTCTCCACATATTCATCCATCACTGCGGAGGCGGAAAAATTGATCCTTGCATATATAAATAACCCGATAAATAAAATAATCGCCAGAACACCCAGCGTGAAAAATACCTTCACGATGGGGCTGACGTCACCTTTTCTTACCTTTTTGCCTTGCTGCTTTGCCATAGCCACTTAATTGTTTTCTCCCGAATGCTTCTTGATGATCTCTTCATAGCGACGGTTCGACGCGCTCATCTCCATCGCTTCTTCCATACCCTCGATCTCAAGCTCACCCGCCAACGCATCCGGATCATCAGCCAAAAGCGTGCTCAGATCATCATCTGACAAAAACTCTTCCATATCCGATAGCCTCCTTAGATCTGACTTATATCACTATTCCCATGTTCCCTGTTATCTTTTGCCCTCTCAGGCACCGCAAACCTATGTTAACACATTTTTAACGTTTTGTAAAGCACATACTTAAGCTGATGCTCCCTTTGCTTCCATAACCGCCCTGGCCAACTGATCACCACATGATGTACCCTTGCCGTTACAGTTGATTCCGCCGAGCAGCGAGTATATCTCATCCGCCCTTTTGCCCTCTACAAGTCGGGATACCGCCTGCAGATTGCCGTTGCAGCCTCTGGTAAACGCCACATTGGTTACGATATCGTCTTCAATGTCAAAATCGATCTGCGTAGAACAGGTTCCCTTTGTTTTGTATACATAATGCATCCTGCATCACCTCTTCATATAGTTTTTCATATCGTCAAAGCCCATCTTTTTATAAAACTCTCTTGCGGGCGGGACGCTCTCGAGATATATCTTTTCCGTACCTCTTGTCTGTGCGTCCTCTATAAGATAGCTGACTATTTTTCTTCCTGCGCCCTTCATCCTTTTTTCGGGGACACAGTATATGTTCATGATGTAGCCGCATTTGCCGGAAATATTATCAGGCGATGGCAGCTCCTCCTGGTAGCATATCGCACCGCATCCTACCTCGTCACCCGTCACGGGATCGTATGCGATGCACGCTGTATGAGTGTCGTCGGGGAGATGCTTTTGATAGTACTCTATGAGGTTTTTTTTGATCTCGGACATATCGTCATCCTCAGCCACCTCATAGCCCTCGCGAAGTGATCTGAGCCGCCAGCCGACCAGCTTTTCCAGATCATCGATCCCCACGGTTCTCACTTCATATTCTGAATTCGCAGACATTTCTACTCCATCCCTCGCTCTCTATCCAAAAAACTCTCTGATCGTGCGTTTTATCATCAGTCTGCCATCAACCCTGCTTGCCGTCTGACTGTCTGATCATATCCTCAACAACTATATCGTATATCTCACCCACCGTATTGCAATACTCGAGTATCTTCCACGGTTCATTGGTGTGAAAATGTATCTTCACCAGATCCTCGTCTCCTGCGGCTATGAGAGAATTGCCCTCAAAATTCTCCGTGATGTAATCAGCGATCTCATCCTCGTCAAGATCCTCATCTCTTCTGTCGATCAGAAGCTGCGTATCATAACGATATGCGAACTGATCATCCTCTGCATCGATTGACTGTACTGCCATGATTCCCTCCGTTCCGAAGACTTATTTTGCGTCTTCCTTTTCATAGTTTTATAGACTTTGTCGCGGAAACACCGATCGTATCAGCGCTCCCTTACTTTACAAGCTCCATAAGGCCTTCTCTGGTGTTCAGACCCGGATCATCCATGACCAGCTCCAACAGCCTGTTAAGCTCTCTTCCGATGTCAGGACCCGTAGTGTAGCCCTTCTCTTCTATCAGATCCTTGCCCGTGATCGCAAGCTCCGATATATCCACCGCATCAGCATCCTCGCATATCTCCTCAAAGCATCTGATGCCCGCCTCCAGCACGTGCAGCTTTTCTTCCTTCCGGTACTCGCTCTGCGCATATATATCTGCTCTTTGCAGCACGAACAGCCACACCATCACATCGCGTCCTACCTTGTTGACAAGACGTCTCATCGCCCGCTTTCCGCCCGGAGAATAGTTCCCCTCATCGTCAACACAATACTTATATCTTACATCATGGTATCTTACAAGCGCCTTTACCAGCCTGCGCGTATCGTTGTCAAGCTTCATCCTTCTGATAAATTGTCCCGCAAGCTCCTCGCCCTTTACATCATGACCGTAATAGTGATCCACCCCTGCCTCGTCTGTAGTCAGGCATACCGGCTTCGCCACATCATGCAGCAGTGCCGCATAGGCAAGTGCGATATGGAGCTTTTGCGGCGTCATTGACAGCTTATCCAGACTCACTGCATAGCTGTTATCTCCCACAGCTCCGTCATATATCCCCGTCTCGCCGATTAGACTGTTTACTCCCTCTATTACATGTATGGTGTGCTCTCCTACGGTATAGCAATGATGGGGATTGTGCTGCCCGCACTCCATCATTTTGTCAAATTCAGGGAAGAACACCCGCGTAAGTCCAGCCTCATAGGCAAGTCTTATCTTATCCGCTCCCTTGGATATGATGAGCTTTGACAGCTCCACCTGTATCCTCTCGGCACTCACATTAGCTATCGTTGCCGATCTGTCACACATCGCCCGATAGGTCTCATCCTCTATGTCAAACCCAAGCTGTCCCGCAAACCGGACACCTCTGAGCATCCTCAGCGCATCCTCTTCAAACCTCTCCCCCGGATCTCCGACACATCGTATGACACCGTCCTTCAGATCCTGTTGTCCCAAGAACAGATCCACGATCCCGTCCTCATCAGAGTACGCCATCGCATTTATGGTGAAATCCCTTCTCTTAAGATCCTCTTCAAGGCTCGTCGTATAGGTCACGCTGTCAGGGTGTCTGTGGTCCTCGTACTTTCCGTCGATCCTGTACGTCGTGACCTCGTAGCCCTCGCTTCC
Source organism: Lachnospiraceae bacterium (assembly GCA_003453515.1). Classification (GTDB taxonomy): domain Bacteria; phylum Bacillota; class Clostridia; order Lachnospirales; family Lachnospiraceae; genus Eubacterium_F. The sequence goes on along the minus strand of DMLD01000205.1, from coordinate 3,757 downwards.
GATCAGCACGGTCACAGTACCATGCTCTATCCCCGTGTCGACCGTCCTTCTGAAAAGCCTCTTGATCTCATCGGGTCTTGCCGAGGTCGTTATATCCCAATCCTTAGGCTCTCTGTGAAGAAGCATATCGCGCACACATCCGCCCACGATATAGGCCTCATAGCCGTTTTGTCTGAGCGTTTTTATTATATGCCCTGCCGCATCCGGCATTCTCATATATGACTCCTCTCTCCTCCGGCAGCGAGCCCTCTATAGCAATAGAGCCGCCACCACGTGACAGCTCTCACATGACGATCAAGGAAATACCGGTCAGTGCTTTATTTATTTAAGGATATCCTGTTACGCATTTTTTTGAAAAATCCCACCTTCTCAGGCGGTGCCTCGAGCACTCCCCTGCCCTTCACATCCATGATGTAGATACCGCTTATCTGCACCTTGAGATTTTTCTTGACAGGCAAAAGCGGAAAGATCTTGTCATCGCACATAAGTGTCATGATCTTGGGTCCGATCTTTGCCTTTACGATGGGCACCTTGGATCTGCGCAGATACTTCGGTGTGTTCTCGAGTACCACAGCCGGAAGTCCCGCATCCTTAAGCCGCATCCTCTTTTTGTCAATGACGAGTATAGACGCCGTCTGTGCCGACGCCTGCATCTGCGCCTGAGACTCATCCTGCTTCTTCTGAAGCTTTTTGCCGACAAAGTACAGAATGATACAACCGATGATAAGTACCACTATGATCACAATCATAACTATGATAAAAACATGCATATACATTCACTCCTTACAAGAAAATATACCGTGTATATATTATCAATTAGTTTTACAAATGTCAAGTTGCAGTGCGATTATACATATCCTGAATGATCCCTCGCGTATACGCTCCGATGTGCTTTTTATCCTCCTTGTCCAAACTCTCAGGATAAATGGGATCACCGAACTCGATCCTTATCCTGCCGCGATGCACCCACGGCAGATGCTTTTCGAGGATATCCTCCGTCCCGGTAAAGCACACCGGAACGATGGGTACGCCGCCCTTGGTAGCGATCTTCATACTTCCCTCCTTGAACTCGAGAAGCTCATCCGTTGCATTTCTCGTCCCCTCGGGAGCGATATAAACGGAGTAGTTATTTTTCACGAGGTCAATCGCCTTGAGTATGACGTTTAGGTTTTGCTTGACATTGCCGCGATCCATGAACTGACAGTTGAGAAAGTACATCCACTGCGCGATGCACACAAACTTTTTCAGCTCTTTTTTTGCGATAAACGCAGTCTGATTCGGCACCGCGGTGTACATCAGTATTATGTCGTAAAAGCTTCTGTGATTTGCCGCATACATAACAGCCGTATCCGTCGGTATCTTCTCTCTTCCGACGATCTCCCTTTTGCAGCCCGAGATCAGCATACACAGTCGGAACGCAAGCCAGACGATCTTCTGTGAAAAGACCGCTGCCGCTCTTTCATTGATCAGTCTCACGAGAAGAAGCACCAGATGAAAGGGGATCGAGAGCACGCATATTATCAGATATACAATCACCAATATTATACTTCTCAAAGGTCGTTCCTCCACTCCTTGTTTTCTTTATTCATGCTGACGTTGTAGAACTCCTCCAGCGTCAGTTTGTTTTCATATAAATATTTGGCTGTGGTCAGCCCCACATATCGAAGATGCCAGGGCTCGTAATTGTACCCGGTTATCTTGGATTTGCCCTTGGGATAGCGCACTACAAAGCCGTATTTATAGCAATTTTTTGCGATCCATTTGCCTGCCCCGGTGTCGGCAAACTTCTCCTCGAGAACATTGGCGATATCGGGTGTTGATACATCTATCGCAAGCCCTGTCTGATGCTCGCTCGATCCCGGAATAGCACAGTACTTATCCGCATGCTCCCGCCCGTGGTCGGCAGCGCTTTGCTCAAACACAGCCTTCTGTCTCGCATATGAACGATAGCCCGAAACAGCCGTCAGCTCGATCTTCTTTTTCTTTGCCGCCTTAAACAGCTTTTCTATCATCAGCGCTGCCTCGGCGCGCATATTGTTTTTCTCGGTAACAATAGTCGAATCAAACGGTATATCGGGTATCTTCAGGTTCTCCGGTATATAGTCCTCCGGCAATAAAAACGCCCTGTTCACCAGCACCGTCAGAGACTCCGGTATCGTGTCGAGCGGTACGCTCTTGCTGGGATCAAGGATCGTTGAGATATCTTCCGGCAACAGATCATCGGCGGTGTGCCCATCGTCTGCCGCACTCCCCGTAGCCGAGCCTCCGGTTGCCGCTGCCATGCCAAACGGCAGAGGACGATCGGCATCCTCAAACCGCGTTGGCTGTGACCAGTCGGTTACATAAAAATAAACCAACACCCCGACCACAAGAGCTATCATCACCGTCAGTGTTATCCGATTCATCGTTTAAACTACCTTTTTTGAATATTCTCCGGGAAAAGAGCATTTCTAAAGGGCATAAGTGCGGACATCAGCACCAATCCCAAAACTCCTGCCGAGATGATCTCACCCGCCCCGACAGTTGCCATCATATACGGTATGGAATCAGGCACATCGTAAGCAAAGCGAAGAACAAACGGAACTATGATCGTATTGGCGGCTATCTCGGGCAAGGGTACCATAAATCTGTACTTTCTGAGAAGATACGCACCCACTGCTCCGATCAGCGTAGCCAGCGAACCGAATATGATGTCGGGAAGCACGCAGCCCGTGAGCCAGTTGGCAAGAATACATCCTACCGCAAGTCCCGGTATGGCTGCCGGCGTGAATGCCGCCAATACGATAAGCGCCTCCGATATCCTGACCTGTATCACTCCGCTGGCAAGTCCGAACGCATTGGAGGCGAAGGTCAGCACCACATATAAGGCTGCCACCATCGCCGCAAATGTAATATTGTATACCTTTGACTGTCTCATTTTACTCCCTATCCTATTCTTTTATTTTTATAATATAAAGGAAACGCTGATTTAATCAGGGTATCCTTAATCGACTCTCTCATCTCCCCAGAAGAACAGTGCTACCGTACCGGGGCCCGTGTGAGAGCCTATCGTCGCGCCGATCGGGAAAAGCCTTATCGAGCCGTCGAGCTTCGTAAATCTTGCTTCTATCATGTTGGCAAGCTCCATCGCATCGTCCTCACAGAGCGAGTGGGAGATAAATACCTTGCCGTTGTACGCGGTCCCGTCCTGTACATGCATGAGCATCTTCTCGAGAGTCCGTCTTATGACCTTTTTCTTGGTTCTGACCTTCTCTCTCGGGATCAGATGTCCCTCGAAATCAACATTCAAAAGCGGACATATATTGAGCATGGTCCCTATGGCGCCCGCCGTTCTCGATACCCTGCCGCCGCGGATGTAGTAGGTCAGATCGGTCGAGAAGAACCAGTGGTGAAGCTTAAGCTTGTTGTCCTGTCCCCACTGATATACCTCGTCGATATCAAGTCCCTCATCGCGCATATCGGCAAGCTTGTCAACAAACAGACCGAAGCCGCTTGACGCTGCCAGCGAATCTATTATATATATCTTGTTGTCGGGGTACTCCTCCTCCACTATCTCCTTCGCGATCATGGCGGAATTGTACGTGCCGCTGAGTCCGCTTGAAAGAGTGACATGGAGCAGATCTCTCCCCTCCGATAGAATTGCCCTGAAATAATCGGTGTATTCGTTTATGGTTATCTGCGATGTCTTGGTCGATGCACCGGCATCCATCCTCCTGAAGAGCTCATCCGGCGGTATGGTCTTTCCCATATCATCCGG
>DMLD01000041.1 GCA_003453515.1 Lachnospiraceae bacterium | reverse complement strand
GCTTCAACGTAAGGCTTATCAAGCATGGTCAGTCTTATCACCGCACTTGCCACCTTGGGTCTGGGCTTAAAGCAGTTGGGCGGAACATTGGCTGCAAGGTAAGGTGTCGCATAGTATCTGACCGTAAGAGATATAGCGCCGCAATCCTTGTCACCGGGCTTTGCCATCATCCTTTCGGCGACCTCCTTTTGTATCATGACGGTTATGCTCTCTATAGGCGTCCTGCTTTCGAGAAGCCCCATGATGACGGGCGTCGTTATGTAGTACGGCAGATTGGCTACTACTTTGATATTCCTTCCGTCGTTGTACTTATCAGCGATCTCTTTTATGTCTTTTTTTAATATATCTCCCTCTATGATCGTAAGGTTGTCATAGTCCAATTCCCTCTCCAATATATCAACCAGATCATAATCGATCTCCACGGCAAGAACATGCCTCGCCCTCTCGCACAGGACCCTTGTCAGCGTTCCGAGTCCCGGACCTATCTCCAACACAAAATCATCCTCACAGACCCCGGCTGCATCGACTATTTTATCGAGCACCCTCTCGTCAATAAGGAAGTTTTGTCCAAACCTCTTGCGTGCATGGATATCATATTTTTTTATAAGCTGATATGTTTGATCTATTGCGTTCATTCTTCCTCCATAACAATTGAAGTAAATATGACAGGAGTCTGCCAAGACCTACAGCCGGTATACCCGCATCGCGTTCTCCGTGGTACGGTCGATGACAGTCTGCCTGTCGATTCCCTTGATGGCTGCTATGGCATCGACTACATAGGGAAGATAAGTACTGTCATTTCTTTTGCCGCGGTACGGCTCCGGCGCCATGTAAGGACAGTCTGTCTCGAGCACTATATGCCCGAGCGGGATCACCTCCACCGTTTCCTTCAGACGGCGGCTGTTCTTAAACGTGACCACTCCTCCTACTCCTATGTCAAAGCCCATCTTTACATATTCCACTGCCTGATCCGGCGAGTATGAATAGCAATGGATGATACCGCCGTTTATACCGGCATTTTCCTCCTTTAGTATCCGCATTGTATCCGCAGCGGCATCTCTGGAATGAATGACTATCGGGAGCGATGCTTCCTTTGCAAGAGCTATCTGATCCCGCAGCCATTTTTGCTGGGTGATATGCTCCTTATCCTCCTTTGCCCAGTGATAGTCAAGACCGATTTCCCCGATGGCGACCAGCTTCGTTCCACGGTGACTTACAGGCGTATCGCCGTCAGCATCCCGTCCGACTTTATCAGATTTGTTTATATCATTTCTCTTCTTAAGCTCTGAGCTTATCGTATCTTTAAGCCAGTCAAGCTCCGTGCCGTCCATCCCCAACACATCGCTTGGATGGAACCCCAGTACGGCGTATAAAAAGTCATATTTTTCCGCCAGCTCCAATGTTTTTTTACAGGTGTCGACATCCACGCCTATACCCGCCGCAAGACCTATACCATGCGAATACAGACCGGAAAGAATATCTTCCCGGTCTGCATCAAAGGCTTCGTCATCATAATGTGTATGTGTATCAAATATCATACCTTTATAATCAGTCATATCCATATCCATTTTTACCCATCAGCTTATCTCGGAGCCGGACGGAACATCCTTCTCCGGAGCCATAAGCACTACATTTCCTTTGTCGTCCTCGGCGCATAGCAGCATACCCTCGGAAAGGACGCCTGCCAGCTTGGCAGGCTTTAGGTTGACAAGCACCATGACCTTTTTGCCTACCATCTCCTCCGGTGAATACCACTTTCTGATACCGGATACTATCTGCTTTGTTGAAGATCCTATACGCACCTGTGAGCAAAGGAGCTTTTTGGAGTTTTCAACTGCCTCACAGGCTACGATCTCTCCCACCTGAAACTGCATAGCACCGAACTGGTCAAAGGTTATCTCGGGCTTTGCCTCGATATCGATACCCTCTTCTTCCTTTTGTCCGGAATCAGCGCTCTTCGAGGCACTCTCCAGGGCAAGGATCTTCTCCATGATCTCATCCACATCAAGTCTTGCAAACAGTATCTCCGGCTTATCGGTGACCTTTGTCCCGGATACATACTGCCCGAAGCCCTTGCTCAGCTCCTCAAAGTCTGTCGGCTTTGAGTTTATCTGATCAAGTATCTTCTTGGCTGTCTCCGGCATAAATGACAGCAGCAGAACCGCACTGATCCTTATGCCCTCTATGAGATTGTAAAGCACGGTAGCCAGACGATCCTTCTTCGCTTCGTCCTTTGCAAGGATCCAGGGCTCGGTCTCATCTATGTATTTGTTGCATCTTTTCAGTAGGACAAATATCTCGCTTATCGCATCGGCAACGCGAAGCTGATCCATCTTTTCAGCGACCCTGCCCGGTGTGGCTTCGGCAAGACTCTTGAGCTCATCATCCACAGCCTCACTGACGCCCTTATCGGCCACTACACCGTCAAAATACTTGTTGCTCATGGATATGGTGCGGTTTACGAGGTTGCCAAGTACATTGGCAAGATCGGAGTTGTTGCGCTCGACGACCAGCTCCCATGTGATGCTTCCGTCATTTTCATAGGGCATCTCATGAAGCACAAAATATCTCACGGCATCCACACCGAATATATCCACAAGGTCATCGGCGTAAATCACATTCCCTTTGGATTTACTCATCTTGTCATTGTTGGTGAGAAGCCACGGATGACCGAAGACCTGTTTGGGCAAAGGCTCGTTAAGTGCCATCAGCATGATCGGCCAGTATATGGTATGGAAGCGTATGATATCCTTTCCGATCAGATGCAGATCGGCAGGCCAATACTTTTTGTACAGCTCATCGTGGTTTCCGTCCGCATCGTAGCCAAGTCCGGTGATATAGTTGGAGAGCGCATCGATCCACACATATACGATATGTCCCGGGTCGAAGTCTACAGGTATCCCCCACTTAAAGCTTGTCCTCGACACACACAGATCCTGAAGTCCCGGCTTTATAAAATTATTTATCATCTCATTTTTTCTGGAAGCAGGCCATATGAACTCGGGATTATCATTGATATATTTTTCAAGCCTGTCCTGATACTTTGACAGCTTCAAAAAATAAGCCTCCTCCTTTGCAGGCTGGACCTCGCGTCCGCAGTCGGGACACTTTCCGTCCACAAGCTGTGCGCTTGTAAAAAAGGACTCGCAGGGTGTACAGTAAAGCCCCTCATACTCGCCCTTGTAGATATCCCCCTGATCATAGAGCTTTTTGAATATCTTCTTTATCTGTTCTTCATGATCTGGATCGGTCGTGCGTATAAAGCGATCATAGGATGTGTTCATCAGATCCCATATACGCTTGATCTCGGCGGACACCCCATCGACAAACTCCTTGGGAGTTACACCTGCCTCTGCCGCCTTTAGCTCGATCTTCTGACCGTGTTCATCCGTTCCCGTTTGAAACCTCACATCATAGCCTTCAAACCTTTTGAACCTCGCGATGGCATCCGCAAGCACTATCTCATATGTGTTTCCGATGTGCGGTTTCCCCGATGTGTAGGTGATCGCTGTTGTCAAATAGTATTTCTTTTTCTCACTCATTTTTATCCTCCATATCCATTACGGTAAATCCAAAAGCTCCTTTATGTGCGGGTCAGATGTCATAAGAGCCGTATTAGCGGTCTTGACCAGGTATCTCATCGCACGCACCGGGTACTCCCCTATAGCTGTCTCACCTGTAAGCATCAGGGCTGCGGCTCCGTCAAGCACTGCGTTATAAATATCCGATACCTCTGCACGCGTGGGGACCGGGCTTTTTTCCATGGAGTGCAAAAACTCCGTAGCAACCAAAAACGGCTTCCCCTCTCTATGACATACCTGTGCTATCTCCTTTTGGATCTTGGGCAGCTCCCACAGCGGAAACGCATTTCCGAGATCACCTCTCGCAATAACTATCATATCGCACAGCTGCGTGATCTCTCCTATATGCTCATAGCCTGCCCTGTTTTCTATCTTTGCAAAAATACGCACATCATCGGCGTCATTTTTGCGAAGCTCTTCCTTTAAAAGCTGGATATCTCCCGCGCCTCTTACAAACGGCAGCATGACTCCGGTAACTCCGTACTGATGAACAAGCTTTAGCTGCTTTTTGTCCTGCTCGGTAAGCGTTGAGAAGTCCGACGGAGCATCGGAAACGGTGATATTTTTCCTGGAGATCAGCCTTCCACCGCGAATTATCCTGCAAACCGCCGCCATGACCTGCTTATCACCCTTTGCTCCTCCCTTGGGGACTCCTTCAGTGAGCTTCAGCACCTCCAGCTTTATCTTGCCGTCATCTATCAGAAGCTCCTGTCCGACTCTGAAGGTCTCGAGCGTCACACGTCTTATCGGTATGTCCTCACCGATACCGATCTTTATCTTGTGCCCCTCCTTTAATTCAAGAGGTCTCGTCAGATCACCTATACGCTGCTCCGGTCCCATCAGATCTATCACAAGCTCCGGCTTTATACCCTGTGACTTGGCAGCCTTAAAGACCCTTCCTATCGTAAGCGATGCCTCACTCAGGCTCTGATGCGCTATATTGAGGCGTATACCTGTCATCCCGTAGTCAAACATCTTCTCCAGTATTTCAACATTGTTACACGCCTCTCCAAGCGTTCCGTAGTATTCCATATCTCATCCCACGCCTTTCTCATGGTGAGCAGCAACGTCACCACGCACACCTCCGATACGATCCCTGATATGTATAACTGCCTTATGATATACCCAAGCCAACACGACCGTCAACAGCAAACAGGTCACGGCATACATGAGTCCGCCATCCTCCCAGCCGGGAACCCTCAAAAGCGCCATCATAGGCAATCTCATCAATATATAAACCTCAAACAGATGCTCTCCGAGCCACAAAAACACGACATCCGGAAATGGCACAAGATAGGAAGTAAGCACCACTCCCATACAGAAAAATACACTCATAAGCAGGAATATATAATCACTGTAATCCTTCTGCAGATAAAACCTCAAGGCTATGGTGATACCGACGCTAAGCACCAACATGACCACGTATCTTATCCCCGCCTTACAGCTGCCTATCCTGCCGTCTCTCCCAATACCGCATATGCTCAGTATACGCTCTTTGTTTTGCGAGAAAAATATCCCGAACAAATATGCCGATATGGTCGTGTAATAATACTCCGGAGTCGTACGCATCAATACTGCTATATATACAGCCGAGATAAGTACAGTTATCACAAGCCCGGTCGCCATCCCTCTTTTGGACGCTATACCGGCTGTCCTGTCTGCGATCACAAAGGATATCCATGTGATAATATACAGGCAAAGTATGACAAAAATATACCAGTTTGAGTTGCCCAGATTTTTCCATGCGATTAGGGACAGCAGTGCCTGATCCCATGTGAACTCTATGCCGAGTATCACATCAAGTATCCCGTAAAGGATCACCGCGGGTATATATATAAGGAGCACGCCAAGCACTCTGCGAAGGGGCATATTTTTCACATAATCCATGCCCTTTTTCTTTATGGATTCCATAACCCCGTATCCGGAGTAGAACAAAAATGTTGCAACCATCAGCTGCCAGAACGCCCGGCACATCCACGAAAGAGCAGGCGCTATGGTCATGTACGTGCGCAGATGGGATATAAAGACGATCATTATAAAAAACCCATTGACACACGAGGTCGCCTGTTTATCAAGGAACTTATACATCTCAGCTTTGTCCCCCTAATCGATACCACAAATCAGTGCTTCTACAATTATACAAAAAAAGCTTAGCAAATGCAAGGCTTTTTATCCGCGTTTTGTTTTCATCATTTTCCCGGTCAGCATAGTCTTGATTTCTCATGCATTATGTGATACAATCACATTCGAGTTCACCTTTGGTGTTGCGTGCAGGGAGCTGATATGTCATATGGCTGCCGAGGGATACTCCGTGAAGCAGATCAGGGATAGGGGAGGTTTATAATGATCAAAAATATTATATTTGATGTGGGCGATGTGCTAGTCGATTTCAGGTATCACGAATATATGAAGGATCTTGGATTTGACGAGGATTCCATCATCTTTTTGCGTGATAATATGATCTTTACCGACTTTTGGGAGGGGATGGATCTCGGAGTCAGAGACGTGGATGACGCATGCGGTTATTTTTCTGAAAAATATCCCGACTATTCGGACAAGATCACCACGTTCTGGAATAACATAGAAAGCATAGTATCGGAATACGGGTATGCCGCCCCACTTATAAGATCTCTTAAGGACAAGGGCTACAAGGTATATCTGCTGTCCAACTACCCGGACAAGCTTGCCGACATGCACTGGAAGAGGTTCACATTTTTGGAATACATCGACGGCTTTATCATATCCGCAAAGGTAAAGCTTGCCAAGCCGGACCCGGCGATCTACAGACTGCTCATGGACAGGTATCGGTTGAAGGCGGAGCAATGCCTGTTTATCGACGACAGGGAGAAAAATGTCAACGCCGCCGTCGAAGTTGGCATGAGAAGTATACTATTCAATGGATACGATGAGCTTGTCGGGGAGCTTGAAAAAATATATGACAATGAAAATGAGGAAGCGCTCTCTTCATCTGACCCCCGGTGATCGATACACTCTGTTATATATTCTCTGCTATATTTACAGTCCATGCAGTTCTTCGGCAGGGACGATATTATCATTTATGCCATATTCGACGATGCTGCCGTCCTTCATTACAAAGTTTTTCTTCATCATCTCAGGAATGACCTGATTATGTGTGACCATAAGGATAGTAGTTCCGAATTCTGCATTGACCTTTTCCAACAGGATAAGTGTTTCCCTTGCTGTAGCGGAATCCAATGCACCTGTCGGTTCATCACAAAGCAAAAGCTTAGGATTTTTGATCAGTGCTCTTGCGATCGCAACTCTTTGCTGCTGACCGCCGGAAAGCTGGCTCGGATATTTGCGTTCCATGCCGGTCAGACTGAGGGCATTGGCGAGCTCCTCATAATCCAAAGGAGTATCCGTCAGTTTTTCGGCAACACGGATATTGTCGCGAACATTCAGCCCCTGTATCAGGTTATAAAACTGAAAAATATACCCGATATTATCACGTCTGAACCTTGCCAGCTCCTTTTTGTTAAGCCCTACAACTGATTTTCCGTCAATTGTTATATCGCCGCCGTCCACGACCTCCAAGGCTCCGATACAGTTGAGAAGCGTAGATTTTCCGCAGCCCGAAGATCCTATGATGGAAGCCATATCTCCCTTTTCAAGAGAACAGCTTACACCCTTTAGTACCTCCTGTTTTCCGCCGCTTACTCCATAGCTTTTTTTCACATTTGACACTTCAAGATACATAGCTCCACCTCTTTATTCTCTGCTTCGTAAATAGTACAAGCTGTCAATATTTCGTATTCGTCTCAGCCCCGGGATCACAGAAAGGATAATGATAAAGGCCGCAGCCGACAGATGAAGGAGATACTCTGTCAGGTGATAATCGATCATTATTCCGATCGGTGTCGATGCGATCAGTTCGGGCATCATCATCTTGGAAAACAGATATCCCAGGGGAAGAACGATGATCACGGCAAGGAAGGAAAAGGCAACGAGCTTTATGATAAACATTCTCGCCAATTCCGGACTGCTGTAACCAAATGCGGATAAAATTGCTATATCCCGCTGGCTTAGAACGATTGTAAACTGTATAAGATAGATCATCATTATGGCATAAAAGGCTATCGCGAGAATATAAAACATATCCCTGCTTGATTCGACCTCCGGCTCGAGCTGTTCGACCGGGGAGATAAGCTCATCCTTTGTAGCTGACCCGAACAGCATATCCTGTGTATAATCAAGACGTTCGTCGGAGTATATCATGTTGAACCCGATCCCGTCCTTTCCAAGGAGACCCATTAGATCGCTGATATTCATAAAGACCGTAAGCATAACACTGTAATCAGTGATATCACTGATATTCATTTCATATTTCTGCCCGGTTATGGGGTCAAATACCTTAAATACATCCCCTATACCAAGCCCATATCTGCTTGCCACAGCCGAACTGATCGCTATGCCTCCGTTGAGCTTTTCGGGATCTACATCAAAGAACGGATGTGCCTTCTCTATCCCGATAAATTGTATGTTTCTGATATATCCGTGATCCTCCAGAGAAAAGAAATGCCTGTATGTTCCCAGCGCCCCTTCCGGCACATCCTTTGTATCCCGGGTCAGCTCATATACATATTGATATTTGATCTCTTCGGGAAGTCTTTCCTTTATCGTGCTACAATACAACCCGACGCCTCGTCCTGTCATAAAAATAAATGAGGTAAGTAATGTCCCGACAAGCATGGCTGTAACGATCCATTTTTTTGAAAAAACGCGTGTATCATTCGATGGATTTATAAGTGATATAACAGGCATCGAAAATTTCTTCCTGATCAGCAGCATATTGATCAGAGTACAGATAAGCGGCGGCATCAATACACAGTAGAGAAAGATCCAAATATTTGTCCTCATCGCAGTTTCGGGGATACAATAATAACCCTTACTGGTTGCTATGGATTCCAGATCAAAGAATATGCTCAATAAAAATCCGATCAGACCTCCAAGAAATCCTGTTATGGCAAAAGGAACGAGGATCATCGGGTAGATGTCACTTTTAGTGACGCCCATTGCCAAAAGCGCACCGATCGAGGGGCTGTCCTTGTCGAGTGTAAAGCGCAGCCGCAGATAGAAGATAAGCGATATCATTACCAGGAGTCCGATCCCGGTCACGGCTCCCACAAGTCCGTAAGCCTCATTATCGGTTTGGGAAGCGCCGATACGGTTGTTGTTTTCATCCGGTACAAATGTAACGAGGTTGTCCCCTTCGCCGAGATCATTTACAAGAAATGCCCTTATGTCATCATCCGAGCAGCCGTCGCAGAGCTTGTAAGCATACACATACATCTCATTTGTATTATTTCCAAGCTCCTCAAGAAAACTCTGATATGTCGCAGGTGAAACAAAAATTATTCCAAAGGCTTCGCTGTCTGAGCCGTAATCATCCATACCCTTTGAGGGTGAATTGTAATCTGCCACTGAGCCGATACCTGTCACATGGAAGGCTTTACCGGCACAGCTGATGGTGTCGGATACCTTGATCCCGTGATGATAGGCATAGCAATTATCCATTACGGCATCATAGTCGTTAACGGCAAGCTCGCCCTCGTCAAGTATGATCTTGTCTATATCTTGTCTGGTTTTCATAACTCTGAGAACAGAGCCGTCATCCATCTGCAGATCATAATAAAATGTGTGCTCTATAGTAAATCCCGCATCCAACAGCTTCTGCTCACTGCCTGCGTCAAGCGGTGTAAGGACCTGAAATTGACCATCCTCGATATTGGAGGTCCGGGTCACCTCTTCATATGCGATCCCGGAGGAATATGTGACCCCGGCAAAAGCCGATGCTATATACATTCCTGCCGTCACGAGGATCATCAAAAGAATATATGTTCCGCAGCTTTTCCTGATCGTTTCAGGAATGGTTTTCATAAGAAGTATTTTCATTTTGCATCACCCGTATGTTATAACTGTACATATAATATACCATAAAGCTTTTATGATTTCAATAGGATTTCAATTTGCCTCCAAATTAGCCTTCGACCGGGTGTTGCTCACACGCGTAAGGAAATCAGAGGTAGTTCCGCTC
>DMLD01000009.1 GCA_003453515.1 Lachnospiraceae bacterium | reverse complement strand
CCCATACCTCATCCTCACTCATGCCCGTGAGCTCGGCTATGTAGGAATCCGAGAAGCCCATCCGCTTGGCATTTTTCAGAAGCTCCTCGTTAAGCGCTACTCCCTCCAAAAGCTTCTCATGGTCGACTATGTTTTTTATCCTGTCAAGGAAGAACATATCTATCATGGTCCTTTGGTATATAAGATAGGGATCGACTCCCATCCACATCAGCTGCGCGATGGCGTATATACGGTCATCAGTCCCCTCTCTTATATAGTCAAGAAGTGCGTCTTGGCTCATGTGTCCCGAGTCAAACTTCTCCAGATGTATATGGTTTTTCCCGTCCTCCAGTGATCTTATGGCTTTTAGAAGGCTCTCCTCCATCGTCCTGCCGACACTCATCACCTCGCCCGTCGCCTTCATCTGGGTCGAGAGAACGTTTGATGCGAGTGTGAATTTATCAAACGGAAATCTGGGCATCTTGGTCACCACATAGTCAAGTGACGGCTCGAAGCAGGCGGGAGTATTTGCAAGCATTATCTCATCGAGAGTCATTCCCACGGCTATCTTTGCAGAGACTCTGGCTATGGGATATCCGCTTGCCTTTGACGCGAGTGCGGATGATCTTGACACCCTCGGATTGACCTCTATCACATAGTACTTAAACGACTGTGGGTCAAGAGCAAACTGGACGTTGCAGCCCCCTTCCACGCCGAGCGCCCTTATTATCTTTAATGCGGAGTTTCTGAGCATTTGGTATTCTCTGTTGGTCAAGGTTTGCGAGGGTGCAACAACTATCGAATCTCCGGTGTGTATACCCACGGGATCAAGGTTTTCCATGTTGCAGACCGTGATCGCCGTGTCATTTTTATCACGTATGACCTCGTACTCTATCTCCTTATATCCGCGTATACTCTTTTCGACCAGAACCTGTCCTACCGGAGATGCCGTGAGCGCGGTCTTCATCTTCTCTCTCATATCCTCCGCATCATCCGCGAACCCTCCACCGGTTCCTCCGAGCGTAAACGCCGGACGCAGTATGACCGGATATCCTATCCTATTTGCTGCCTCCAAGCCCTCCTCAACGCTGTAGGTTATCTCGGACGGTATCACGGGCTCATCTATCCTTAGGCAAAGCTCCTTAAAAAGCTCCCTGTCCTCCGCCGTCCTTATGCTCTCCTTGGAGGTTCCCAAAAGCTCTATCTCGCACTCGTCCAAAACTCCCTTGTCCGAGAGCTTCATCGCGAGGTTGAGTCCGGTCTGTCCGCCTATGCCGGGCACTATGGCATCGGGTCTTTCAAATCTGCATATCTTCGCCATGTATTCGAGTGTCAGAGGCTCCATGTAGACCTTGTCGGCGATCATGTTATCCGTCATGATCGTTGCGGGATTGGAGTTGGCAAGTATAACCTCATACCCCTCTTCCTTGAGCGCCAGACATGCCTGTGTCCCCGCATAATCAAACTCGGCTGCCTGCCCTATAACGATCGGTCCCGAGCCTATCACGAGTACCTTTTTGATATCCGTCCTCTTAGACATAACCATTCCCTGCCTTTCCTTCGCACATAGCCTTTACAAACTCCTCAAAAAACCACCTGCTGTCCTCGGGTCCCGGACTGCTCTCGGGATGATACTGAACGGAGCACACCCTGTCCTTTTTGCACACAAGCCCCTCGACCGTATTGTCCAAAAGATTTATATGCGATATGTCAAGCCCTGTCCCCTCCACGGAATCAGTATCCACCGCGTAGCTGTGGTTTTGCGAGGTTATTTCTATCTTCCCGGTAAACAGATTTTTCACGGGATGGTTGCCGCCTCTGTGACCGAATTTCAGCTTATAGGTCTTCGCTCCATATGACAGGGCTATCAGCTGGTGCCCGAGACATATCCCAAACATCGGGAGCCTTCCGCGCATCCTTTTCAGCACGTCTATGACCGGCGTAACATCCTCGGGGTCTCCGGGTCCGTTTGATACAAATATACCGTCCGGCTTGAGCATACAAATATCCTCAAAGGATGTGTTATAAGGAACCACCGTTACGTTGCAGCCATACTCCTTAAGCTGCTTTATGATGCCGGTCTTCATCCCACAATCGATCGCGACCACATTTGCTTTTGCATTGGAGGTACGAACATAGCGTTTTTTGGAAACACTCACTCTTTTTACCGCATCGTGCGGCACAGGCGTTTGTCTTATGATATCAAGTCCCTTTTCGACGCTCACATCCGCATCGGTTATGATCGCTCTCCTGCTTCCCATATCCCTGATGCTTCGTATGAGCTTTCTGGTATCGATCCCCGTTATACCCGGAACTCCGCCCTCGACAAGCAGCTCAGACAGTGTTTTTGTATAACGGAAATTGGAAGGCTGATCGTTGTAATCCCTCACGATCAACCCTCCAAGTCCCAAAAGCCTGCTCTCGTAATCCTCATCCGTGATCCCGTAATTGCCGATCAGGGGATAGCTCATCACTATCGCCTGATCCGTATACGACGGGTCGGAAACTATCTCCTGATATCCCACCATGGATGTGTTGAAAACTATCTCGCATACACGGGTCACATCGGCACCGAAACCGTCGCCCGTGTACTCACTTCCGTCCTCGAGTATCAGCTTTTTCTTCTTCATAGTCCACCTCATAAACCTTTGATTATCCTAGAAAAATATCACGATCTTTTTGTCGAATATCCCATCAGATATTCATCGACCTGCGCAGCGCAGTTTTTTCCCTCGCTTATCGCCCATACGACCAATGACTGTCCCCGTCGCATATCGCCTGCGGCAAACACGCCCGGCTTCATGGTTTGATGATCATCAGGCGAAGAGGTCTTTACGGTACCCCTCTCGTTAAGCTCTATGCCCGCCTGCTCTGCAAGATACTTTTCTGCTCCGACAAATCCCGCGGCTATCAGCAAAAGATCACAGGGTATCTCCCTCACCGTCTTTTTATCCTTCACAAGCTTCCCGTTTTTAAAGCTCACCTTGACAGTTTTTATGGCTGTTATCCTGCCGTTCTTTTTTATCACCTCATCGACCGTCGTCTCGAACACTCTGGGATCCGAGCCGTACTTATATACAGCCTCCTCATGACCGTAATCTGTCTTCAGAACCTTCGGCCACTGCGGCCATGGGTTTGACTTGGCTCTGGTTTCGGGTGGCTTTGGCATCATCTCGAGCGCCGTGACCGAGCCCGCTCCAAGTCGTATCACGGTCCCTATACAGTCGTTGCCGGTATCGCCTCCTCCGACGACTACCACAGCCTTGTCGCGCACACTGCCTTCGATCGCGGATAACGAGTCATTCATGAGATGAGAGGTCACCTCCGAGAGAAAATCGACCGCATATCTGACTCCCTTTGTCCCGGTATCGGCAGCATCCAATTCCCTTGCTCTCTTGGCTCCGCAGGAAAGGATCACCGCGTCGTACTCCTTCTCTATTTTGTCAAAGCCGATATCACGTCCGACATCACAGCCCGTCTTAAAAATGATACCCTCGTCCTCTAATATTTTTCTTCTTCTTTTTATGACCTTTTTATCAAGCTTCATATTCGGTATTCCGTACATCAAAAGCCCGCCGATCTCGTCCTCTCTCTCGTATACGACCACCGAATGGCCACGCTGTGTGAGCGTATAAGCAGCCGAGAGTCCTGCCGGACCGCTGCCTATGACAGCGACCTTTTTACCGCTTTTTCTCTCCGGTATTTTGGCATTCATGCTTCCGTTTTTATATGCAGTCTCAATGATATAAAGCTCGTTGTCATGCACTGTTACGCTCTCGCCATCACAGCCGTTGATGCACGCTTTTTCACACAGCGCAGGACACACTCTCCCGGTAAACTCCGGAAAGGGATTTGTCTTTAACAGTCTTGAAAGTGCGTTCTCATCCTGCCCTCTGTAGATCGCATCGTTCCACTCCGGTATGAGATTGTGCAAAGGACACCCTACCACCATGCCGGACAGGTTCATGGCAGACTGACAAAACGGTACCCCGCAGTTCATACATCTTGCCGCCTGCTCTCTCCTTTTTTCCGTGTCGGCATACTCATGAAACTCATCGAAGTTCTCTATTCGCAGATCCGGCGGCACAAGATCATTTTCCCTTCTTTCGTACAGCAAAAATCCGTCCAAACGTCCCATTCCTCTTTTCCTCCTTAGCCTGCTACTTCCTTAAAAGCATCCAAAACAGCATTGTCATAGTCCATCCCCTGCTCTTCGCGTTTTCCTATGGCTAACAGCATACGCTTATAATCATTTGGGATTATTTTTTTGAAATCCGGAAGGTATTTTTCAAAATTGTCCAATACCTCCTTTGCAAATACCGAGCCTGTTTCCCTTTCGTAATCCCTGAGTATGGACTCGAGCTCGGTCATGTCGTATTTTTCCGTGACTTCGCCAAGCGTTACCATCTCCTTGTTCATGCGCAGGTACAGGGTGTGATCGGTGTCAAGCACGTAGGCAATGCCTCCGCTCATCCCCGCGGCAAAGTTCTTTCCCGTCGGACCAAGTATCACCGCTCTTCCTCCTGTCATGTATTCGAGCCCGTGATCCCCGCAGCCCTCGGACACGGCTGTTGCGCCGGAATTTCTCACAAGGAATCTCTCCCCTGCGATTCCGCACACATAAGCCTTTCCTCCGGTCGCTCCGTACAGCGCCACATTTCCTATGATGATATTGTCATGCGCCGGATACGCAGCCTTCTCAGGCGGAGTGACTATGAGCTTTCCGCCGGACAGTCCCTTTCCGAAGCCGTCGTTTGCGTCACCGTAGAGCCTGAGTGTAAGCCCCTTAGGGATGTATGCGCCAAAGGACTGACCTCCGCCGCCGTGGACATTGACAACTATCGAATCCTCGTCAAGACCGCCCGGATACTCCGCGGTTATCCTGCTGCCAAGGAGTGTTCCGAAGCTTCTGTCGGTACTGGATATGCCTACGTCCATCCTTATATTTTTCTTTGTCTTGTGACTGTTATAGACCGGTATGAGCTCCCTTGCGTCTAAAGTCCTATCAAGTCCGAAGTCAAACGAGTCGGCAGGCTTGAAATGGCTGTTTTCGACCTTTACATATCTGTCGTCAAGTATCCTGCTAAGGTCTGCAAGTGCCGCCCTGTCACTTCTGCCGTCGTATCTGCCCTTAAGACAGTCCGTCCTTCCGACCATCTCCTCTACTGTTCTGAAGCCCAGCTTCGCCATGATCTCACGAAG